>JBCBAO010000222.1:0-4535 GCA_038532405.1 Pseudomonadota bacterium
CGGCGGCGATCAAACGACGATTTGGTTGATCTGGTCAATCCGAAACTGGTCGATGCGTTTAACAGTGAGATCATCGCGCCAACCGGCCTATTTGACCGTGCAAGTGAGACACTCGAGCTTTTTGAGGATGTCGTCCTGACCGATGCTAAAGGGTACGTTTTCAATACGACCCATGCGCGAATGTTGATTAGCACTGGCCGTGTTGAAGGCATGCAGCCTCTTGGTGGAACCGGTCCGATCGGCGATGTACGGTCCGATAGCTATGAACTCAACAATGATAGTGATAGCGTGACCTTTACTGGGCGGGTTCAAACAATGCTGTTCCCCGACGGCCGCGAGAATTAGGAGCATACGGGTTGAAGTTGATTATCTTGAGTTTGTTGGGTGTTTGGCTCTTTGCTCTTCCAGCTGTTGCACAGCTTAGCCCCGATGGCGGCCCTATCCAGATCAATGCTGACCGCCTGGACGTGCTGGAGCGCGAGAACAAGGCGACTTATGTTGGCAATGTGGATGTGCTCCAGGCGTCGGCTCGGCTCAGAAGTGACAAACTGACCATCAACTTCAAGAGCTCAGGCGAAGGCCGGCAGGGCGGTGTGGGCGGTAGCTTCGGTGCACCGGACACAATGGTCGCAGAGGGTGAAGTTTTCTACGTCACGCCGGATCTAAAAGCTCGGGGGGATCGCGGTGTTTATACGGCAGATACCGATACGGTGTTGCTAACGGGTAATGTTATTCTGGAGCGCGGCGAGGACATTGCCGTAGGTGAGTGCCTCACCCTCGAAATATCGGCCGGGAAATCAACCCTTGGGTGCGGGGCCGATGGTGATCGCGTAATTACACAGATAACCCCCACAAATCCGGGCGATTCAGAGTAAATTGAACGCCCTTACAACACATAATTTTAAGCACATTGACCTATCTAAGTCATTCGGACGATAGGTCCCGGCATGAAGGAGTATAATTGGAGATGGCGGACCAAAACGATGGCCTCGTAGTCTCTGGAATCGCAAAGTCGTTTGGAAAGCGGCAGGTGGTTCGTGATGTGTCAGTCTCGCTTCAGCGCGGCGAGGTCGTTGGCCTGCTAGGCCCGAACGGGGCCGGCAAGACAACATGCTTCTATATGATCATGGGCTTGATTGGGGCCGATAGCGGCAAGATCACCATTGACGGGGAAGATGTAACGGCCCTCCCTATGTACCAGCGCGCTCGACTGGGCGTGGGCTATCTTCCTCAGGAAGCATCCATATTCCGCGGCATGACTGTGGAAGAGAATATTGCTGCCGTGGTGGAACTGGTTGAAAAGGACAAATCCCAGCGCAAAGCGCAGGTCGATGCGCTCCTCGGTGAATTAAATATCACACGCCTGCGAACCGCGCCCGCAACGGCGCTGTCCGGTGGGGAAAGGCGCCGTGTCGAGATCGCTCGTGCGCTCGCATCCCGGCCGAGTTTTATGCTTCTTGACGAACCGTTCACAGGGATCGACCCACTCGCCATTTCCGATATCTCGGACCTGGTTCGATATCTGAAAAAACGTGGCCTCGGCGTCTTGATCACCGACCATCAGGTTCGCGAGACGCTGCAGATCGTAGACCGAGCTTTCGTGATGTATGATGGCAAAGTCCTATTCGATGGTGCTCCGGAGGATGTGCTTCAAAACGAAGACGTACGCCGGGTCTATCTGGGCGAGCGCTTCGCAGCATAAGGGGCTTCGCTATGCGTCAATCTCTCGATATGCGGCAGGGCCAGTCCCTGGTTATGACGCCCCAATTGCAGCAGGCGATCAAACTGCTGCAACTTTCAAATCAAGAGCTGGCGGAATTCGTTGAGGCTGAGATTGAGAGAAATCCCTTGCTTGAGCGTGCAGATGGCGAGGCAGGCTCTGACGCCCCGGCTGCGGTGCGCGAGGGCGATGAGAAAGCAACGGGTGCCCGTGAAGAACTGGGCTTGGCGTCGTCTGGGGAAATCGGCGCAGCGAGTGAAGCGCTCGACGCCCCGACTGAAGATGTTTCCAATGGCGACAGCGCCGTAGATCTTGGTGCGCCATCCTCTGGTGCCGGCCCGTCAGCAGAGACCGATTGGTCCAAGGTTGGCAGCGGTAAAGGCACCGGTGAAGACTTTGATTTTGATAGCCGCCTCACATCGGAAAAAAGCTTACGCCAACATTTGAGCGAGCAACTTACGCTCGCCTGTCTGCCGCCGGCAGATGCCCTCATTGCCGCGCGTTTGATCGATGATACAGATGAGGGTGGTTATTGCCGGGCTGATCTTGGAGAAGTTGCGCAAATGCTTGGCGCAACCGAGGCCCAGGTCTATGCCGTTCTGAAAGTTTGCCAGGGGTTTGACCCGACCGGCGTAATGGCGCGTTCGATCCCGGAATGTATGGCATTACAGCTTGCCGAGCGAGACCGGCTCGATCCAGCCATGAAGACACTGCTCGATCACCTCGATCTTGTCGCCAAGCACGATGTGGCCGGGCTTGCTGAAAGGTGCGGCGTCGATAAAGCCGATATTATGGATATGCTCGGCGAGCTTCGGTCCTTAACGCCGCGTCCTGGGTCTGCATTTGCAAGCGATGCCGTGATTGCGGTTGCTCCTGATGTTTTCGTCAAAGAGCTGCCGAGTGGTATGTTTGCCGTAGAGCTAAATGCGGAAACCTTGCCACGGGTTTTGATGGACAAGGCCTATTATGCCGAAGTTACGGCCCTGCCGATGCGTGAGCAGGAAAAGGAATTTATTACCGAGTGCGCTGCAAATGCGACGTGGTTGATCAAGTCTCTCGACCAGCGGGCGCGTACCATCCTCAAGGTGGCGAGCGAAATCGTCCGCCAGCAGGACGCATTCTTTGCCCATGGTGTGGCGCATTTGCGGCCGCTGAACCTTAAACAGGTTGCCGATGTGATAGAGATGCACGAGAGCACCGTAAGTCGCGTGACGTCGAACAAATACATGTCGACCCCCCGCGGCCTATTCGAATTAAAGTACTTTTTCTCTGCCGCTATTCCCGCTACGGGGGGTGGCGAAGCCCACTCTGCCGAAGCCGTTCGCTACCGTATCAAGTCCCTGATAGATGCTGAAGTCGCAGACAATGTTCTGTCCGATGATCAGATCGTGGACATGTTGCGTGAGTTTGGCGTGGATATCGCCCGCCGAACGGTCGCAAAGTATCGAGAGAGCTTAAACATTCCGTCGAGCGTCCAGCGCCGTAGAATACTGAAGCAATCTGCCTGATACGGCTTGCCCTTGCGGACCATGATATCCATGGGGCATTGACTTTTTTTGCCAAGAAATTAGTTCGCGGGCTCGTCATACGGGTCAATCTGGTCCATAAGATAACTGACTGGAGCTTCTTACGTGCAAATTCAGATCGCTGGAAAACACATAAATCTCGGCGAGTCGCTTAAGACGCGCATCGAAACCGGGCTAGAAGCCGCCGTTACAAAATATTTCGACCGTCCTACCGCCGGCAATGTAACCGTGTCCAAATCTGGTTATCAGACCCTGGTCGATTGTTCTGTTCACTTGCCATCCGGAATAGTTTTGCAGGCCCATGGAGAAGGGGAAGACCCTTATGGTGCCCTGGAAGCGGCGCTTGAAAAGATGGAAAAACGTGTGCGCCGGTATAAGCGACGCTTGAAGGACCACCATCGCCCGGGACGGGTGCCATTGCCGAGCGAACAGGTGCCCTCATTTGTGCTTCAAAGCCTTGACGAAGAGGCCGAAAGTGCCGATGCCGCCCTTGCAAACGGATCTGATGTCCAGTCTCTCGTTATTGCAGAAACCGCTGAGCAACTCTTTACGATGTCTGTGTCCGAAGCAGTAATGCAGTTGGAGTTGGGGGAAGCGCCCGTTGTCTTCTTTCGTCACACGAAAAGTGATCGCTTAAACCTTGTCTATCGTCGCCCAGACGGCAATATCGGTTGGGTCGATCCGGCACCGATCGATGCAACATCCTAACTGTTGGATTTCAAAATATGGCTGATCTTGCCAGGCTTCTGGATCCTGAAGCAATTTTTGATCCCTTGAGTGCCGATTGTCGGCAGCAGACCCTCCTTGCGCTCTCAAGCGCGCTCGGAGCCCGGACCGGGCTTGATGAAAGAAGCATTTTCGAGGCTGTTATGGAGCGTGAGCGCCTGGGATCGACAGGTGTGGGCGATGGGGTGGCCATCCCCCATGTTCGACTGCCCGGATTGCTCAAATCGGTTGGCGCATTTGCCAGGCTTGAGACCCCTTGCGATTTTGAAGCCGTCGATGACCGCCCCTGCGACCTGGTCTTCATGCTGCTCGCCCCAGAGACAGAAGGTGGGGACCATCTTCGTGCCTTGGCGCTCGTCGCGCGTACTTTACGAGATCCTGATTTGCGTATGGCCCTGCGAAAGGGAAAACCTGGCGCGCGGGAACTGCTATTGGGCCTAAAACATGGGGCTGCCGCCTGATGGAAAATACACGCAGCCCTCTTGGGCTTGGGCTCGCCTAGTGGACACTTCTCGGTTTGAAATCGTAGGCCCGCGCAGCAGCAAATGCCGCATCTCTGCCTT
>JBCBAO010000223.1:0-4464 GCA_038532405.1 Pseudomonadota bacterium
CAGCAGCACAAGCAAGAGCGCCCAAATCCGAGGCCTTTTCATCGCCACATCGCGACCCCTTTCTATGTGGCCCGTTCAGCCTCCACTCAGGCCACCACAGCCGCCTGCTTCAAATCGGCCTGGGCCGCATCGATCGCCGCCTCAACAGCTGCCCGCCAAGCAGCCTTTGTTTCGGCTCCATCGGCGGCGGCAGGAAACGTCACAGAGCGGGACGCATTTACAAGCCCGCCCCGTCCGTCCACAAACCCAGCCATCGCATCGGCGGCCCCGGCCCCTTGCGCGCCATACCCCGGCACCAGCAGCAAGGCCTCAGGTGCCAATCCGCGCAGCGCCCGCGCCTCATCGGGGCCCGTTGCCCCAGCGACCAGCATTAGGCCAGACCAGCCACACGTGCCCCTCAACCGGGCAATCGGTGGAGCCAAAGCCTCAACCACGCGGGCATAAAGCGGTGCACCACCCATATCCTGCGCCTGGAAATCCGCCGCGCCGGGATTGCTGGTCCGGGCCAGCACGACCACACCCTTGCCATGGGCCTCAGCGCGCTGGAGGAAGGGTTCAATCGTATCCAGGCCCATATAGGGGTTCACGGTCACCGCATCGGCCTCAAACGGCGCGCCCGGCTCCAGATAGGCCCGCGCATACCCTTCCGCAGTGGATCCGATATCGCCGCGTTTTGCATCGGCAAGCACCAGGAGCCCCGCTGCCTGCGCCGCCCGGCAAACGCGCTGCAACGCCCCCATCCCTTCCGGGCCCAACCGCTCGAACAACCCAACCTGCGGCTTAACCGCAGCCACACGACCAGCCGCCGCGGCAATCACCGCTTCCCCCCAAGCGGCAAGCCCATCGGCCGTATCCCCGCCAAAAAGCGCTGGCACACGGCCGGGGTGCGGATCTATCCCAACACAAAGCACGCCCAACCTGTCGGTGGCAGAAATAAGCCGATCGGCAAACATCAGGATTTCACGCGGCACGCAACTTTGACAACTTGCCCCGTGCGCCGCGCCCGGTCTGCCTCGCCGCCATAATTCTGTATGCTGAAATCGCGCTGGGGGTTTTTCTCATAATTGACTTCCTGATCCTCCAGAAAGGCCTCAATGGCGGTCGGCGCAGCCGAATAAATACGGCCTCGGCGTGGGCTTTCGGCCAGAACAACACCGCGCACCGCTCCCTTGCGATCATAGACTGGCCCGCCAGACATGCCGCCAAGGGAGCCATCAAGACCGCGCGTTCTACCCAATTCCGCCCATGTCAAAACCGGCTCACGTCCGCGACGCTGGCCGCTCGTCACCAGGCTGGACCGGGAATGGAGCCGCGCCACCGCCTCCCCTGGCCGGCCCTGGGGAAAACCCACATGGTACCCCTCGGTGCCAACCCGAAGCACAGTGTCGAGATTTAAGGTCACCGGGGACGGTGCCCGCTCCGTCTTGATCAGCGCCAGGTCATAGCGCTCGTCGATAATCACCTCTGCTGCGGCGATATAGTTCCCCGGCCTTACAAAAAGCCCGACATGTTTGCAGCCATCGACCACGTGGCGCGCCGTCAACCAGGTTCCGTCCGCATTGACCGCAAAGGCAGTCCCAACGCCATCCTGGGGCCGCGCGACTTGGATCAGAACCTGCTCGTCGAAGGGGGACGGTGGGGCCAGGGCAACGCCGGCCTCCTCCAGGGCATCCGGCGGCGGCGGCGGCGCGTCGGCATGGCGCGTGCCGGCCGAAAACAGCAACAGGACCGTCATCCCCAAAACAAGCAGATAAGCCAGAAGGTCAAGAACGCGCAAAACCGGTCATCTCCTTTCGAAGGGCGTTAAAATCGCCCGAGGTTAGGGTCCCATAGCCCCGCCGCCAGCAACATGGCCGTTGCGAGCTTCGCAGAAATCAAGACAATGGCCGCGCCCGCTTCATCGTCTTCAATCCGCTTCGGCATACCAGACAAGATAATGTCAACGATGCGATAGGCAATCAGCTGGAGCAGAAGCGCAACCACCGACCAGATCAACAAATCAAACAGGCCGACGCTGGAGGCAAGACAAGACGCCAGCGGAATCGCCAAGCCGACAATGGCACCTGCGAGCGCTAAGCCGGCCGCGCCATTGCCCCCGCGCACCAAAGCAAGTTCCTTCCAGGGGGTCAGCAGCACGTAAATTGTACTCGCAACAATCAACAGACCGCCCGCCGCCGCGGTCATCACAAGAAAATGAGGAAATCCGGAAACAAAACCCTCAATTGCCGTGTTCATTCAGGAAGTCCTATCTGCTACCCCTCGCCGGGCGATTTATAGGTTCTATCAACACGATATTTGCGCGTTGCGCTACCCTTCAAGGAGATCACGAATGCTATCATCCAAGACCGCCCTCGTCACCGGCTCAACCAGCGGTATCGGCCAAGCGATTGCCGAGCGATTTGCACGCAACGGTGCCAATGTGATCCTGTCCGGTTTTGGGGATGCCGATGAGATTGAATCCCACCGCGCCGCCCTGGAAAAAGAAACCGGGGTAAAGGTCGGTTATTCCGGGGCCGATCTCACGAAACAAGAGGCCATCGAAGGCATGATGGCCTATGCGAAGTCAGACTTCGGCGGCGTGGATATCCTCGTCAACAATGCCGGCATCCAGCACGTCGCGCCGATAGAAGAGTTTCCCGTCAACAAATGGGATCTGATCATCGCACTGAACCTCACCGCCGCATTCCATACCATCCGCATCGCCATGCCCTGGATGAAAGAAAAAGGCTGGGGCCGGATCATCAACACAGCCTCGGCCCATGCCCTTGTCGCCTCCCCCTTCAAGTCGGCCTATGTATCGGCCAAACACGGGATTGCCGGCCTGACCAAAACAATTGCCCTGGAAGGCGCAGAGTTCGGCGTCCGCTGCAATGCAATCTGCCCTGGCTATGTCTATACTCCCCTGGTCGAGGGCCAGATTGCCGATACAGCTGCCTCCCGGGGGATGACCGAGGACGAGGTTAAGAAGAATGTGCTCCTCGCGGCCCAACCCACCAAGGAATTCGTCACCTCCGAACAGGTTGCCGCCATGGCCGCTTTCCTCGTCTCGCCGGATGCTGACCAAATCAACGGCACGATGATGCAGCTCGATGGGGGCTGGGTCGCCCAATAGTCGGGGCCACGCAAAACGCTTAACAAAGGGTTTTCCCAAACTGTAAAACTCTGCCCTGCGTCGACGCGCGCCTTTAAGGAAGCTGTGCCATCTTGACCCCATAGACAGAGGTGGCGCCCATGTTTCTGAAGACAGTTGCAAATCCGTACACAGGCGGAAAGCCAACCCGGTCCGTCATGTACAGACCGAACGAGACACAGACATTTGCGATCGATGCCGAGCAGCTTTATCGCAATCCAAAACTGCTCAACGCCTTCGGCCGCTGGCGCTCCCTGGCAATCAGAGCACTGGACGTTGTTGCCTACAGCCTGATCCTCGTCGGCATCGCCGGAGCGATTTATGTCGCCTGGTGGTTCTTCTTGCCCTGTTTTGTCGCCAATGCCGCCATGTTGATGGCAAATCGTAAGGCAGCTGGCGAAATGGCCAAAAGTGCGGCCCACGAATCCAATGAGAACTTCTTCTACCTCCACGACCAGCGCGCCCTATGGCTTGTGCCGGAACCGTTCCTGGAAGAAGCCGCCTAGATCCCGAAAATCGCCAGAACGCCGGCCACGAGGCCGACGGCCATAAACAACAGCGACAGGCTCACCGCGACCACGCGTTGACCCTTGCGGCTGGTGCGCGCGCCTGGCGGCCGGTCCCCCTTTTTTGCGGGCGCAAGGGTCCAGCGGTTCATGAAAAACCCAACCGCCGCCAGAAGCGACAAAATCCCCGCCCCCAGCGCCCCGCCCAATATCGCACAGCACCCGCCGGCGAGAAGCAATCCCGAAATCGGCGTTGACCCAGAGAGGATCAATGCCCGCACCTGGGTGTTCGCCCGCCCAGCATCCAGCTTGTCGAAAAAGACATTTGGGGCGGCAATGGCGCAAATCCAGGCCCCGCCCACCGCAACACCAATCGATAGAATGGCGAAAGATGTCAGCACGGCCTGAAGATTTGCAAACATGCGGTCTCATCTCCCCTTCGCCGCCCACGTCGCGCCGTTCGGGCCAGTTCGTCAAGGCTGTCCCCGTCTTCGCTGAAACGTGAAAACCTGTCATTCGCAAGTCTGGCAAGCGTCGGCGAAAGAGATTGGCCTCAGCTATGTGGGAAAGTCGACCATGAAAATGACAGCCACCAAAACCGCCATCGCCCTCGGTGCCATTATCGGCATTGTCTTTGTCTTGACCACGGGCGAACCCTCCGCCGCCGCGCCCAACAACACAGCAAACGCAAACACGCCAGCAAGCATCGCCACCGCCACGGCCCTCGACCGCTCGACCTTCGAAAGCCTCCTCCGCGCCCGCGACCGGGATCAGATCGCCGCGCGGTTTGACGAAATCAATGCGAGTTGGAGCCCGGCCTACAAGATC
>JBCBAO010000224.1:0-4515 GCA_038532405.1 Pseudomonadota bacterium
CCATGCGGCACCGCTCAAACAGGCTTTCAAAATTGCGCGCGGTGCAAAAACCGAGGCCGAGACCATTCGTGTCACCCTGGCGGATGGTAAACATGCGGGTCGCGGCGAGTGTGTGCCTTATCGGCGGTATGGCGAGACAATTGATACTGTCCTCGCAGCGCTTGAGGCCGCGAGGCCTAAGATCGAAGCCGGTATCAATCGAGATGACTTACAAACATTAATGGAACCCGGAGCAGCGCGGTGCGCCGTCGATTGCGCACTTTGGGACCTGGAAGCAAAACAGACAAAAACACCGGTCTGGAAACTCGCCGAGCTGCCAGAACCCACCCCGATCAAGACGGCGATATCGATTAGCCTAGATACGCCGGATAAAATGGGCGACGCTGCGCATATTGTAAACGGAGATCTAATAAAACTAAAACTCGGCGGAGCGGATGATCTGGCGCGTGTGGAAGCCGTACATAGGGCCCGGCCGGAAGCCAAATTGATCCTGGACGGCAATGAGGGCATTAAGCCCGATATCTTTCTAGAGCTTTCGAACAAGGCTTTTACATTTGGCGCGGTGTTACTCGAACAACCCTTCCCAGCCGATCAAGACGATGCCCTGCTAAAACACTGTAGCCTGGTATCCATTTGCGCCGATGAAAGCGCCCACACAGCGGGGGATATTGAACGCCTCTCCCGCAAATATGATGCCGTGAACATTAAGCTGGATAAAGCCGGGGGACTGACGGCTGGGATCGAAATGGTCCATGAGGCAAGGCGAGCAGGCATGGAAGTCATGGTGGGATGCATGGTCGCCGGCTCTCTCTCTATGGCTCCCGCAGTGCTGCTCGGCGGACTTGCCGATTTTGTCGATCTGGACGGACCGCTTTGGCTCGCCGAAGACATCGAGAATGGTCTGACCTTTGAGGCAGGTTATGTCTCGCCACCAAGTGCAGATCTTTGGGGCTGACGCCGAACAATACCAAGAGCGCACCCGCATCCGAGGCAGGCCACTCCGGCCATGAACCAATATCCGAACGCTTGGGACATGCCCTCCGTGGTGGCGGCCCAGTCATAGTAAAACCCCGTCAAAATGCCAAAAAGTGCCAACATGGGGCCATAAGCGACGGCACTGGCAATGGACATCGCTACAGGTAGCTTTTCCGGTGGCACCTCTTCGGACAGAAATTTAAGCCCGCCAATGTGCGTTGCGGCAAAAGTGAGCGCGTGCAGAGCCTGTAAGACATAGAGAACACCGAGCGGCGGAGACAGCCCGGTTAACGTCCATCTTGCAACAGCACCTACCCCGCCGAGGAGAATAATCGCGCCTGGCGTCCAGCGCGCAAATAGCAAACCAGAGCCAAGCAATAACAGGACTTCAGCGGCAACCCCTGTCGACCAAAGTGGACCAAGGTGAGATGTTGGAATGCCTTCGGCTATCCATATATTTGACCCAAGATTATAATAGTAGGCGTGGGTTGCCTGGATCAGCGATACGCCGAGGCCATAGAGAAGAATTCGCCGACGCCCAAACAGATCAAAGCCCTGCCTTACCGTTTCCCGCAATGTCAGCCCCTGGGCGGCGTTCGGTCGCTCACCAACAAGAAGCGTACTTGAGAACGTTAGAAGACATGCGGCACCAATGAGCGCCCAAAGAATAGCATCTGGCCCATAAGTACGAAGGGCTGCACCGACCACAAAACTCGACAAGATAAAGCTTGAGGACGCAATCGCACGCGCTGTTCCATAGTCGGGACGCGCGCTTTTCGTGCTCGCAACAAGCAAAGCTTCCGTCAGCGGAGCAAGGGCTCCCCAAGCCACAAAAACTACGACGACCAAACAAAATACAGGCGCAATAGCAGAGGCTGGATAAACCGCAACAAAGCTCAAAAGCAAAACGAGCGAGAGGCGCCCGAGGATAAGGGACAAACCGGTTCTTTCAGCCGCTGCAGCAAAGACCGGTCCTGTAAAAATTCGGATCATCGTCGCGGCGGCCACGCTGGCCGAAATTTGCGATCCGGAGAACCCCCGCGCCTGCTCCAGAAACACGGGGAGATAAGGTAGATTGGCACCAACAAGAAGATACAGCGCTGCTGCGAACCCCGTGGCGCGCCAAGCCCGCGTCATTCCTCCTTGGCCTGGATCGCTGCGACGGTTTTGGCGCGCGCATCGGCAAAGTCTGGCGGGCTAGGCATACGTGCCTCGGCTCCCTCAACGAAAAACTGCCAAATCCTGGCATTGAGCTTTTTCGACGCATCATCATCGCGTGTCTCTATGGCTGCCTGCAGCTTGATGAGCTCTTCGGACAAATGACTATGGACAGGAAGAAGGTCGGAGATCTTCATGCTTCGGGCGCGCGTGTCCCCGGGGTCTATGTCGCCATCGATCAAAAGGGTCCGCATATCAGCAATTTCATGGAGCAAACGGTCGACATATCCATCGAACGCTTCACCTGCCATGACGCTTAAAAGACCTGCCATGGTCGCATGGCCGCCCGCATAGTGCCCATCCAGATGTGGGCTGACTTCGATAACCAGTTTTCGGCCAATCCGATCAAGGATCATCGCTATATCACTCATGGTCATGATCCTCTATTGTCGATATTTCGATGCGAGCCGCGCGCTCAAGATACGTTCGTGGGCAGCGTGGGTGAACCAGCCAGACCAAGCGAGAATTGGGTCATCGTTCCGCGCATCGGCGAAGGCCCGGGCAGATGAGATCCAGATGCCAATCGCTTTCACAGACGCAAAGATGGACCACCATTCATACGCATCGAAACTGAACTTGCATCCGGAGGCCAATTCCCATTCGGCAATTGCCTCCGGCCAAGGTAGAAGACCGGCAGCACGGGTGATGTCACCCCCTGACCAAAGCGGATCACATGCCCAGGCAAAATCCTCATAAGGGTCGCCAATATGCGCCATTTCCCAGTCCAGAACGGCGGTGATCCGGCCAGCTTCATCATGGAGAAAATTGCCGACGCGGTAGTCGCCGTGGACAATCGATAGTCTTTGGGCTGGAGGCGGCGGGTTCCGTCTCAAATGGCGTATCGCTGCTTTCGCAATTGCTTGCGGCTGGCGCGCATGGGTGTCGATTTCCCGCTCCCAGTAGTCAAGCTCCCGTGACCAACACATGTCCGCAGCGGGTATATCAACAACATCAACAATGGGCGCGTCTTGAAGATCAATTTGCGCAATGCGTCCGATATGGCGAAACACCTGCCGCCCAATCGTTTCGCGGTGTGGATCAAAAGCTTCAAGTTGAAAGGGATTGGCAGATACGCCGGTTTCTATTCGCTCCATTACGAAAAATGGAGCCCCAAGTGCCGAGCCGCTTTCTTCCAGAAACAAGGCTTTGGGCACCGGGATATCTGCGTGCTGAACCGACTGGATCGCTGCGAATTCGACCTTTCTTTCTGTGTGGATGAGGCTGTCAGGCGGATCCCGGCGCAGGATAACGCCTCTCGCCACAGCCGTGTCGCCTTGCTTATAGGACAGATCGATTGAATAGGTCTCCCGCGAGGCCCCGCCATGGATGCGGGCCAGCATCGTGACCTCCACATTGGAAGCCCCATCCAATTCGTCCTGCACATAGGCGGCAAATCGTTCAGCGAGGTCTTTATCATGTATGACCGATGTCATTGGGCACCATCCATAACGGACTGAAAGCCGCTCGGCGCATGGGGGCCAGCGAACAATTGTTCGAATGACCCGATTCCATCATGTGTGCACCCATCCGCATCGGTAAAGACAACTCGTGACACGGCCTGGATGTGCAGATTGTGGGGGTCTGCCCAGGCGAGGTCGCCCGGCACCCAGTCTTCTCGCTCCCATGTCGGTTCCTCGGCAATGAAAGCGCCATGGGTCCATTTTGGGTGTCTGTAGCCAAGACCTTTCATCTGGAACTGGTGGAGCGGCTTAATGTCGAGTTTCAAATCTCGATTCTGGCGATCAATGAAATGTAGGGTCGCACCGGACGCACGACGCGTGCCTGAGACGTATTCCACGCTCGCCTGGCAGCGTGCCATGTGGTCTTGTTCCGATGCATCTGAGCCATCGGCAACAACAACTGCTCGCGTATTCCAAGGATGCCCATGGGCATCATCGTTTACATGGAAGAAGGCAGAGCGATCAGCAAAGTTGACAGGCGTCCAGATCCAAAAGAACTGCGGTATTTGAAATGGTAATACAGGTTGGGTGTCACTCGCACCGATAGGTCGAACGCCCCAGCTTCGATCCCGCGTTCCCATCCAGGCGTCAGGCATGACGGAAATCTCTTCACCATCCAAGTGTATATTGCCGGACCAACGCCCATTCTGCGTCATGCGGGTACAATCAATGACCATGCGTGGGCCTTGGCGATAGGTGAAGCGTGGTTCTTCGATTGGATGGGCCCGTCCCTCAAAGCTCAAATCGACGGCCAGCCCCTCTGTTTCGGCCAAGGTGATGCGGAGGCGTTTTAAAGGTTCAACAACCTCCAGAACCAGTGGGCCGATGTGCGTGTCTAACCGTTCCGATCCAAGCGCCCGGG
>JBCBAO010000225.1:0-4514 GCA_038532405.1 Pseudomonadota bacterium
CGTAGGCCGAGGGCAAAAATCTCCGGCGCGCCGCCCCCGCTTGCAAATGGATTGTCCGGCGGGATCGCATAGTCTCGCATCGGGTCCCCCGGAAAGTCGTCACCCGTCACATCGATCCGAAGAACTTTGCCAAGGAGGGAGGCCGGGTTCTGTGCAAACCCGTTTGGATCACCTGCGCTACCTCCGTCCCCGGTCGGGATAAGCAGCAAACCGTCATTGGCAAATCCAATCCAGCCGGCATTGTGATTGGAAAAAGGTTGGCCAATTTCCAGAATAACGTCCTCCGTGGCCGGGTCGACCTGGTCCGCTGTGGCCGTAAAAGTCTGGTAGGATCGGATCTCTGTGTCCCCGGCCGTATTGGTCAAATTCACGAACACCCGCTGATCCGCTGCGAACGATGGTGAGAAAGCGAGCCCCAACAAACCCTGCTCATTTCCGTTTGAGACCTCAGCGCTGACATCCAGGAAAGGCACGCTATCGATCGCGCCGCTTGCCGGATCCAAAAGGCGAACAAGCCCGCCCTGTTCCACGACCAGTATGCGCTCATCCCCCACCACAGGTGAGGTGACTGTTTGAACGGGCCGGTCAAAAGTGTCGGAGAGTTGCGCGGTTGCCAGGGTAGATGCTGCGAGCGCCTCAGCCACATTTGTCACCGTGACGATAATCTCAGCAGAAGCGGTCGCTCCCGATGGATCGGCTGCGGTAATCGTCACCTCATAAACATTGTCCCCATCGGCGTCAGCGGGCTGCTCAAAATCAAGGGGTTCTGCAAGGGCGAGGGCAGGGCCCGCCGCATCAACGACAAAAACACCGGCATCCGCGCCGCCAAGGGACAGGGTGACCGGATCACCATCTGCATCTGAAACGTCAATGGTCGCCACGGTGCCCGTCGCATTCTCTTCGATCTCCACCATGCCCAGAACGGTGAGTGCGGGTGCCGTATTGGCCGGTACCGGCAAGCCAGGCGGTGGTGTTTCATTCTCCCCACCACAGGCCCCGAGGAGAAATAGAAACCAGGTCCATGCTATGTATCGCTGCATCTAGAGGCGTCTCCAGTTGGCTCCGGTTGGACTGTCCATAATCTCAATGCCTTCTGCAGCGAGATCGTCTCGAATACGGTCGGCTTCGGCCCAATTCTTGGCGGTGCGCGCAGCCGTGCGGGCCGCGACTAGGGCATCGATGCGGGCCGTATCTTCACTGTCGGTGCCCTGGGCCCAGTCCTGGGGCGAATGGGTCAGGAGACCGAGAACAGTTCCTGCGGCGAGAAGGTCGGCCCGCGCGCTTGCCATGGCCGGCGCATCGTTTACCTCTGCCGCGACATTGGCTGCCCCGGCGAGGCGGGAAAGCTCCGCAAGTGCAATCGGCGTATTCAAATCGTCGAGAAGGGCATCCATCACGCCTCTATCCTGCGCTTCGGTCTCACCGGCTGTCCATACGCGCCCCAGTGCGCCATAGATCCGATCGAGGGTTGCCTTGGCCTGTTTCAGCAGGTCGGCGGTCCAATCGAGCGGCGCGCGGTAATGGCCTGAGAGCATGGCAAACCGGATCACCTCTCCCTCCCACTCTTCCAGCAAATCCTTCAAAAGCACGACATTGCCGAGGGATTTCGACATTTTCTCCCCCGCCATATCTAGGAACCCATTGTGCATCCAATAGCGCGCCATCGCCACGCCATGGGCGCACTGGCTTTGGGCAATTTCATTTTCATGGTGGGGAAATTGCAGATCCACGCCGCCCCCATGAATATCGATTGTTGTGCCGAGCTCGGCCGCTATCATGGCCGAGCATTCAATATGCCAGCCGGGGCGACCGCGGCCCCAGGGGGTTTCCCAGATTGCTTCCTCCGGTTCGCCCGGCTTGGCGAACTTCCAGAGCGCGAAGTCCGCCGGGTCGCGTTTCTCGCTCTCGATAGCGACCCTGGCACCGGCTTCATTGTCCTCGGGTTTGCGCCCCGACAGGCTACCATAATCCGCCATGGATGGCACATGGAACCATACGCCAGATGCGGCGACATAGGCGTGCCCTTTGTCCAACAAAGTGCCGATAAGGTCGATCATGCCATCGATATGCGCTGTCGCCCAGGGCTGCAAAGTTGGCGGCAGGGCGTTCACCGACTGAGATTCCGCATTGTAGATCCCTGCATATTTTTGCGTAATGTCGGAGATCGATACACCTGCTGCCTCGGCCGTCGCGATGATCTTATCCTCGACATCGGTAATGTTGCGGGCATACACCACGGCCTCGGGGCCATATATCTCGCGTAAGACACGAAATAGCGTATCGAAGGTGATAACAGGGCGAAAATTGCCGATATGGGCCTGATTGTAGACGGTTGGACCACAAACATAGAGGGTTACGCGGGTTGGGTCAGCCGGCTCAAAAGGCTGTTTTTCACGCGCCAGCGTATTGTAGATATGTAGGGTCAAAGCGGATTAACCTTCCAACGCAGTCTAAGTCAGATGCCTCCATACGCCTGATCGTGTCTGGAAAAAAGTTGGAAACACCGATCCAGGATGCCTATATTGCGATTATTGCCCTGAGGGTATCAACTCGGGCGGGCGTTAAGTCCGGGACGGTTGGGGAAAAGCTCCAACAATTGTCCCCGGCTCGACCCTCGTCCCTCAGCCTTAGAAAGCCTCCGACCATGGATGCCATTACCAAGAAGACAGAAATCGTGCGCGCAGAAACTGTTGAGAGACCCACGCGCGAAGAAGCGGAAAGCGCTGTAAGAACGTTGCTGGCCTGGGCCGGCGATGATCCCGCGCGCGAAGGTCTCATCGATACACCCAAACGCGTCGTCAACGCCTATCGGGAATTTTTTGCAGGGTATGAATTGGATCCCGTAGCGGAACTCAGCCGCACATTTGAAGATGTCCAGGGCTATGATGATATCGTCATGCTGAAAAACATCGATGTAGAGAGCCACTGCGAGCATCACATGGTACCCATCCTTGGGAAGGCCCACGTTGCTTACATGCCCACCAGTGCCGTCGTCGGTATCTCTAAAATTGCCCGCGTGGTGGAAATCTTCTGTAAGCGCTTGCAAACACAAGAAACGCTTACCCAGCAAATTTGTGATGCGATCTCCGATAGCCTGAACCCCATGGGCGTGGCTGTTTTGATGGATGCGAAGCACCAGTGCATGACAACGCGCGGGGTCCATCATCCCAATGTGTCAACAATCACCACGCAATTCACCGGTGTTTTCAAAACCGATAAGGATTTGAGGGACCGCTTCCTCCGCCTTGCCGAACAGTAGACGGCTTCAAATAATCAAGTGAATCCAGTGGCCATTTCTCTTTGAGATTTGGCCACTCTCTTTTGACGTGTGTAAGTTGTGATCAGTACACCTACAACTCTGACATTTCCGTGCGGTCCATTTGAGCACGTGTGAATTGCGTGGCTAGGGCCATTGCCGGACAAGGGGGGCGGTATCATCCAAAAAGGAGTCCTCCCATGTCCCGCAGCATGCTTTTTGTATCCGGCGTCCTTGCGCTGTCCTTTGCAGCCCAGGCCCAGCGTCCTGAACCCGTAGAAACCCCCACCGTCGAAGCGCCGGAAGTCGAGCGCGTTGAGCGCGCAGATCTCTCCGATGACAATTCCAGCGTCCGCGACTTCGAGCGCCCGGAACGTCCGGAACGGATTGATCGTCCAGAACGTGTCGAACGCGTCGAGCGTGTGGAGCGGGTTGAGCGCGTGGAACGCGTCGAGCGCCCATCCGGCGGCTTTGGAAGCTAGGTCAGAGGCCGAAACTATGACCACATTCAAATTCATCGCGAGCGCGGCTTTCGCCGCTGCGCTTGCACCGGTTTCCTTTGCCCAAAGCGAGAGCCCAACCGAAGATCGGATGCCAAAACCGACCTCTGCGCCCGCTCGGTCTGACGCGCCGTTTATCCGCCCATCTTTCACGGCGGGCGTCGATTTCAGCTCAGGTGATTTTGGAGCAGCAGCAACCACCGAAACCCTGTCTACGCCCTTCTCCGCGCGCGCCGATGTCGGCGATTTCCGCTTTTCGATTGGCGCATCCTGGTTGCAGATCACGGGTCCTGGCGGCGTTGTCGGCGACGGTGTTATCGTTGACGCCGATGCCGTTGGTGAAATCGAACAGAATTCGGGCTTTGGCGACCTGACCCTCGGCGTCAACTATAATGTGCCATCGGAGCTGACCGGCAAATGGATCGTCCAACTCCAGGGGCGGCTTAAAATCCCAACCGCCGACGAGGACCAGGGCCTTGGCACGGGCGAAGTTGATGGCGGCGGCGCGATTGATGTCGCCTATGATTTCGGCAAATTCACACCGTTCACCACCGTCGGTTTCCGGTTCCGTGGAGATCCCGAGGGAGCCGACCTCAACAACACATTCAATGTCAGCGTTGGTGCAAGTTACGCCCTTGGCCGCGGCTATGCTGTACTCGCCTCCTATGATTTCCGGGAAGCGACCACCGACACGGCCGATGAAAGCCAGGAGGTCTTTGGTGCCATCACTGGCCCAATCACCGACGAGGTGCGCTGGA
>JBCBAO010000226.1:0-4503 GCA_038532405.1 Pseudomonadota bacterium
TATCGCGCTGACATCATCAAGTGCGAAAAATTTCGAAGATCCTGAAAAAGCGAAACACAAAGTCCACTTTGATAATTTGACCCCGCTCTATCCTGAAGAACGGTTGGTCATGGAATCGAAGGATCCAACAAAGAAAGATCGCTCTGGCCGGGTCATCGATATCGTCGCGCCGATTGGTAAAGGGCAGCGAGCGCTGATTGTTGCCCCGCCCCGAACTGGCAAAACCGTGCTTCTCCAGAATATCGCCTCGTCCATCGAGGAAAATCACCCGGAGTGTTATCTGATCGTATTGCTGATCGACGAACGCCCCGAGGAAGTTACGGACATGCGCCGCACCGTGAAGGGCGAGGTTGTCGCCTCTACATTCGATGAGCCCGCGACACGGCATGTGTCCGTGGCTGAGATGGTTATCGAGAAAGCAAAGCGCCTGGCGGAGCATGGGCGTGACGTTGTGATTTTGTTGGATTCGATCACGCGTCTGGGCCGTGCCTATAATACCACCGTGCCATCTTCGGGAAAGGTTTTGACAGGCGGTGTCGACGCGAATGCGCTTCAACGACCAAAGCGGTTTTTTGGGGCAGCGCGCAATATTGAGCATGGCGGTTCGCTAACGATAATCGCAACGGCTTTGATCGATACCGGTTCCAGGATGGACGAAGTTATTTTCGAAGAGTTTAAGGGAACAGGCAATTCCGAGGTCGTGCTTGATCGGAAGGTCGCAGACAAACGAACATTCCCCGCTATGGACATTATGAAATCCGGAACGCGCAAAGAAGAACTGATTACGCCGAAGGAACATCTCCAGAAAGTATATGTCCTACGTCGGATCCTCGGGCCGATGGGCACAACCGATGCGGTGGATTTCCTTATTGATAAACTCAAACAAACAAAAACGAATGACGAGTTTTTCCAGCATATGAACAATTGATCTCGATATAGAGATAAAGAAATGGCCGCCTCAAAAAATCGAAGCGGCCATTTTATTTTGCGGGATCACGGGCGGCTAAAAGTGAAAAACGAGACCTGTCCGAACACCAATCGTATCGAACTCTACCGTATCAACGATCGTCCGTATCGACACATTATCTGAAATTTCGGCCTGTCCACCAAAGCCAAGGGAATAGCCACCAGCTGAGATGCTGCCAAATTCGCCGAGGTCAAATTCGAACTCACGATAACCGCCGCGCAGGAACGCGGCATGCCGGTTGTTGAAAACCACGCCAAGCTGACCGTGACCACCATATGTGAAGTCAACAAAACTCGATGACGAGCCTAGGAATTCCCCTTCCGCCCCAATGAAAATATGTTGGCCGAGTTTAAGGTTCCCGCCAATGGCACCGCCAAAATTGAATTGGTCGAAACCTGCCGCGCCATTTTCATAACCGATTTCGGCGACGGTATAAAATCCTTGGAATTGCTCACCTTCGGCGGATGCTGTGCTGGCGGCACCGCCAATAGCCGTGGCCAAAAGTGCAGCGCTAAGTAACTTCTTTAACATGGTTGTTCCCCGATTGCTTGTCTTCAAACGACCTGGGTAAATTTCACCGAATGTGTTTCCGTTCTATAAACCAGGGATCACAATTCTCTCTAGATACCCGTTCGGGGTGATTGCTGTGCTTATCTGGTAACACCCGCCTATATGTCCTAGCGCGTCAATCTGTGTGGGTGACGAGTTGACAAGGCGTCCATGCCGGGCGACGCCCCCGATGCTATGAGTCATTCAGATAAGACCATATATGCCTTGGCGTCTGGCGGGTTGCCGTGCGCCGTCGCGTTGATACGAATTTCTGGTTCCGATGTTCAGGAGTGGTCTGAGCGTCATCTTGCCAAAGGTCTGCCATCGCCGCGCCAAGCTGTGCTCTCGCAGATATTGGATCACGATCTGAAAACGGTCGACGAGGCTATCGTCACATTTTTTCCAGGGCCCTATAGCTATACAGGCGAGGATGTTTTGGAAGTTGGTATCCACGGTGGGAAAGCCGTGGTCGATCATGTATTTGCACTCCTCAGCAGCCATAGAAATTGCCGACTGGCTGGCCCTGGAGAATTTACGCGCCGCGCCTTTGAGGCCGGCCGCATCGATCTGACCCGAGCCGAAGGGATCGCCGATTTGATTGCGGCGGAGACCCGCGGACAAAAAGATCTCGCTTTGGCCCAAGCAGGCGGTGCCCTTGCAGATTTATATAATGGCTGGCGCGCGTCCCTCATGAAAGTTCTATCCTTGTTGGAGGCCTCAATCGATTTTCCCGATGAGGCTGAAGCCCCCACTCAAATTCTAAAGCCTGTGGGCGAAGCCCTTGAGGGTTTGATGCGAGCATTTGAAACAGCTCTTCGTGATGGGGAGATTGACCAGAGAATACGCGATGGGTTTCGCGTCGCGATTGTTGGGCCACCCAATGCTGGTAAATCCACCTTGCTCAATTATTTTGCCAAACGCGATGCTGCGATTGTGACAGAACGCCCTGGAACGACCCGCGATGTGATCGAGGTCCGCGCGACGCTTGCTGGCCATGTTGTATATTTTTTGGACACCGCTGGCTTGCGAGAAACGGACGAGCCTATTGAAGCGGAGGGTATTCGACGCGCCCACGCCGCAGCAGGTGACGCCGATCTTAGACTCCACCTTTTTGCAGACGGCCCCTCCCCTCCCCCACTGACGGATTGGAGAGAAGGCGATTTGGCGATCAGAACCAAAGCCGATCTCGGTCTTAAAGAAGGGTTAACAGGGAATGCCCTCGCCATTTCTGTCCTGGAAGCGTCTGGAATGGATGCGCTCGAGAAAGCACTTGCAAAATGGGTCTCTGACAAGACTGCGAACCGCGGGTCACCGGTCTTGACCCGCATTCGCCATCGCGAAGCTATTTTGGCTGCAAAGTCTGAAATTGGCGAAGCGCTTACCGGCCTGGCAGATGCGCGTGGCCACGAGCTTGTGGCTGAGAATTGTCGCATGGCTGCCCGCCATGTTGCGAGCCTAGTTGGGGGAATTGACGTTGAGGACGTGTTGGGCGAAGTCTTCTCCAGTTTCTGTATCGGCAAATAGTCGCCGCCTGTTTACCGCCCGATGGATGAGAATTGGATATGACCAATGCCCCGGCTTTTGATGTGATCGTCGTTGGTGGCGGACATGCAGGCTGTGAGGCCGCTGCGGCCGCTGCGCGATTTGGAGCACGAACAGCTTTGGTGACCCATCGCCGGTCAACCATCGGGGAGATGTCGTGCAATCCAGCAATCGGAGGTCTTGGAAAGGGCCATCTGGTTCGGGAGATTGATGCCCTCGATGGCCTCATGGCGCGTATTGCGGATCGCTCGGGAATCCAATTTCGCCTCCTGAATCGATCCAAGGGACCAGCCGTTCGCGGCCCGCGCGCCCAGATTGATCGCCGGCTTTACAAGAAAGCAATGCAAGCGGAACTCGCTGAAACCGACAACCTCACGATTTTGGAGAGCAGCGTTGAAGACTTGCTCGTGGATAAGGGTGTGGTGGCGGGCATCCTTACGGTTAATGGCGACGAGATCCGGGCACCCAAGATTGTCGTAACAACCGGCACCTTTCTCAAAGGTGTTATCCATATCGGTGATCAGCGGACGGTCGCCGGGCGCATGGGCGAAGCTCCGTCGATTGGTTTGGCCGATCGGCTTTATGCCCTCGACTTGCCGATGGGCCGACTGAAGACCGGAACACCCGCGCGTCTCGATGGCCGAACGATCGATTGGTCAAGTCTGGAAATGCAAGATGCGGACGCTGAGCCGGTGCCCTTTTCATTTCTGACGCATAGGATTGACGTCCCCCAAATATCATGTGGCATCACTTGGACGACGCCCGAAACCCATTCGATCATTTCAGAGAATATCGGCCAGTCGGCCGTCTACTCCGGTGCGATCGCTGGCAAGGGTCCGCGGTATTGCCCATCAATAGAAGACAAGGTGCACCGCTTTCCCGATCGGGATCGTCACCAGATCTTTTTGGAGCCAGAGGGGTTGGATGACCACACCATCTATCCAAATGGCATATCCACATCTCTGCCGAAGGAGGTGCAGACAGCCTTTCTGGAAACCATACCAGGATTGGCGTCCGCCAAAATTCTTCAACCCGGATATGCCATCGAATATGACTACGTGGATCCGCGCGCCCTTGACCGGTCGCTCCAAGTCAGATGCATGCCAGGGCTATATTTGGCCGGGCAGATCAATGGGACGACTGGATATGAAGAGGCGGCCGCTCAAGGTCTTGTCGCGGGTCTCAATGCGGCGCGAACATCATCGGGCCTGGAGCCGGCGCACTTTGATCGGGCCGAGGCCTATATCGGGGTGCTCATCGATGATCTTGTCACTCGGGGTGTTACCGAGCCCTACCGGATGTTCACCTCACGCGCTGAATACCGGTTGTTGCTTCGCGCGGATAATGCAGACCAGCGGCTCACCCAGAAAGGTATCGATCTCGGGTGCGTATCGTCTCAACGCGCAAAAGTGTTTCACGTGAAACAGTCCACGTTAACATCCGCC
>JBCBAO010000227.1:0-4490 GCA_038532405.1 Pseudomonadota bacterium
GGCGGGGTTTTCTTCGGACATAGCCTGCAATCCAGGGACAAGCTTGTCCGCCCCAATATCCAAGGTGCGGAAGTAAACCGGCCGGCCCCGCGCCGTATCCATGACATGGCGATAAAGCGTCGCCTGTTCCTCAAGGCTTGGGAGTTTCTCCGATACAAGAAATTGAAACTCGGTGCGAAACAGGCCGATCCCATCGGCCCCTGTCTCACCAATATGTTCAACATCGAGCCTCAGGCCGGCATTCAGCATCAGTTTGACCTCGATGCCATCGAGCGTGATCGCCTTCTCATCGCGAAGCTGTCGATAAATCTCCTGGCGCTGGTCGCGCAGGGCTTCCCGCGATGTGTAAGCCGACACAATCTCCTCATCCGGGCGAATGTGCACCTCGCCAAGTTCAGCATCGACGATGACGTCATCCCCGGTTTCGACAAGCGTCGTAATATTCGCAACACCGCCAAGGGTGGGAATATCCAGTGCACGCGCAACAATGGCCGCATGGGAGGACGCCGCTGGCTCCTCAAGGATCAACGCCGCAAG
Organism: Pseudomonadota bacterium; assembly: GCA_038532405.1. Classification (GTDB taxonomy): domain Bacteria; phylum Pseudomonadota; class Alphaproteobacteria; order Caulobacterales; family Hyphomonadaceae; genus CALLCD01. Next base: position 538 of record JBCBAO010000227.1, read on the forward strand.
GCCGGTATCGCGATATTCGAGCAGTTCTGCAGGCCCAAGCCGGCGCGCCACCAGCACCGCACCCCTCGCCGCCTCGGTATGATCCGCCCCTTCATTGCCCCCAAGGATGCGCAAGAGACGGTTGTCGAGGTCTTCCAGATCATTCAGGCGGGCACGCAGATAGGGGTCGCGCGCATTTTCCAAGCGTGCGCGGTGTTCCCGGCGGGCTCGGTCCACCGCCGCTTCAGCGCTCAGGCCGGTTTTGACCCCCTCAGCCAGGCGGATCGCCCAACCGGGATCGTTCGCCAGCATGCGGTAAGCTTCCATAATGTCCTGCGGATCATCGCCAAGTTTGCCGGCGTCGCCCGACAAGAGACGATCAATCGACGCCCGCAGGGTCTGGAGAGCAATCGCAAGACGAAGGGTTTCCGCCTCCGTATCGCTTGCGAAAAACTTAGCCGCCGGCACTTCCGGATCATGGCGGCAAACCTGACCGATCCCGAGACCATCACTCACGATCCGCCCGCGCAGGGTTTCCGATCGGGCCGACCGGCCGGCGGGTTCCACCGCCATATTTGATGTCAGCGATACATCGGCGGCAACGACCTCGGCAATCACCATGGCAATGGTCTGCAAGGTCTCGATCTCATCCTCATCATAGACCCGCTCGGTCCGGTTCTGGACCGTCAGAACACCGGTCACGCGGCCACCGCGCAAAATCGGCACGCCGAGGAATGCGTGGTAGGGGTCTTCACCCGTTTCCGGCCGATACGAAAAATTCGGGTGGCGCGGGGCGTCCTGGATCGAAAGCGGGGCCGCCGTTAAACTGATCTGCCCAACCAGCCCCTCATCCATGGCAAGACGGGTCGACGCAACCGCCTCAGGCCGCAACCCCTCTGTCGCGACCAATTCCAGTTCATCATTCGGCGTTCGCAGATAGATCGAGCACACATCGGCAACCATGGTCACGGCGATGAGCTGCACCACACTTTGCAGGCGCTCACGCCCCCCCTCTCCGCGCGCCATAACATCGCGCAGCCGGTTCAACAGCAATCTGGGGGAAGAAAAGCCCTGAACCATATCGCCTCAATCTGTGCCTAAGCCGCATCCAAACCGAACGCCGTGTGCAGCGCCCGCACGGCCAGTTCGGTATAGGCCGCCTCGATCAGGATAGAGATTTTGATCTCAGAAGTCGAAATCACGTCGATATTGATGCCCTTTTCAAACAATGCCCGGAACATGGTCTCGGCAACACCTGTATGGCTCTTCATGCCGACGCCAACAATTGAAACCTTGGCAACATCCGTTGTCACCTCCAGCGCATCAAAGCCAATATCGCCTTGGGCCGCGTTCAATGCCTCCTGGGCGAGCCCGCTCTCACGGCTTGTACAGGTAAACACCATGTTCGCCCGGTCCGGTCCGCGAGCATTGGCCTGCACAATCATGTCCACATTCACACCCGCCGCCGCGAGGAGCGAAAAAATATGCGAGGCGACACCCGGCGTATCGGCAACCCCAAAGAGTGTGATTTTCGCCTCATCGCGTGAGTAAGCAACGCCGCTGACGACTTGTTTTTCCAAAATTTCATCCTCGTCACAGACCAGAGTTCCGGTATTGGGTTCACCGCCCGCAGGCGCTTCGAAGCTGGACAGCACACGGATCGGCACACCATGATTCATGGCCAGTTCCACCGAACGGGTCTGCAGCACTTTTGCCCCAAGGGACGCCATTTCCAGCATTTCCTCATAGGAAATTTTCGGGATACGCTTGGCTTTGGAAACAATGCGCGGATCCGTCGTGTAAACGCCGTCGACATCCGTATAGATATCGCAACTCGTCGCCTGCAAGGCGGCAGCGACGGCAACGGCGCTCGTGTCTGATCCGCCCCTGCCAAGGGTCGCAACGCGGCGGGCATCGGTCACGCCCTGGAACCCGGCAATCACCGCAATCTCACCGGCATCCACAGCAGCGGGCAGGTCGTCGCCCTCAAACCCCATGATCCGGGCACTGCCATGGTCGCCATTGGTTTTCATCGCCAACTGCCAGCCGAGCCAGCTGCGCGCCTTCAGGCCCCGGCGGCGCAAAGCGAGGGCGAGCAGGCCACTCGTCACTTGCTCCCCAGAGGAGACAACCACATCGTATTCATCGTCGAAGGAGGCCCCGGAGATATCTTCCCCCGCCGCCCCGCGGGCAAACCCGACCAGTTTGTTTGTCTCGCCCGCCATCGCCGAAACAATCACAGCGAGCCCGTCGCCCGCCGCGGCACGCGCCGCCACAACATCGGCAACATGGGCAATCCTGTCGAGATCGGCCACCGACGTTCCGCCAAACTTCAATACTGTGCGCGCCATTGCCGCCCTGCCTCATCGAACCCATTTAGGGAAAACCTGCCGCTCTTTTACGGGGCCAATGCCCGCCGATCAAATAGGAACGCTACATCGCCATGGTCAAAATCCTAGAAACTGACGCGAAACCACCAATTCGTCCCAGTATTGATGAAAGTGAAGTCGCCAAGTTTACGGCCATGGCCGATGAATGGTGGGACCCCCGCGGCAAGTTCCGCCCCCTCCACAAGTTCAACCCGACCCGCCTCGCCTTTATTCGGGACCAGGCCGAGGCCCATTTCGGCACCCCCAAAGACCCCCAAAAACCCCTAAAAGGCCTCCGCCTGCTAGATATCGGCTGCGGCGGCGGCCTTGTCTGCGAACCCATGGCCCGGCTCGGGGCAGACGTGACAGGCGTCGATGCCTCCGAAGCAAACATCAAAACCGCGATGACCCATGCCGAACGGGCCGGCCTTACCATAGACTACCGTGCCGGCACCGCAGAGGGCCTGCTGGAAGCCGGCGAGCAGCCGTTCGATATCGTTCTCAATCTCGAAGTGGTGGAGCATGTCGCAAACCCTTCGGAGTTTCTGCAAAACTCGGCCCGCCTGCTGGAAGCCGGCGGCCTTACCCTGCTCGCCACCCTGAACCGCACGCCTAAGGCATTCGCCCTCGCCATTGTCGGTGCCGAATACGTCCTGCGCTGGCTTCCACGCGGCACCCATGAATTTTCCAAATTTCTGCGGCCGGCGGAGCTTTCAGGCCCGCTCACAACGGCGGGGCTCGTCTGCCAGCCCCCCATCGGCGTGACATTTAATCCGCTGACCGATGCATGGCGCCTCTCGAAAGATACGAGCGTCAACTATATGATGGTGGCAACTCGCCCCTAGCCGTCACAAAGCACGCCGCCCTCCATGGCCCTCGAAACACCGGATTCCCTCCTCGATTTCTGGATCGGGCCCGCACGGGACGATGCCGTTCAAGCCAAAGCCCGCAGCGCGCTATGGTTCCGCAAGTCCTTTGAAACCGATGCCCTCATCGCTGACCGGTTCCTCGATACGCTCTCGGCCCTGGCCAGCGGGCTCGCCTATGATTGGGCTGTCACCTCGCCGGCCGGTCGCCTTGCCGCGATTATCGCCCTCGACCAGTTTTCGAGGAACATGTTCCGCGACACACCGGCTGCCTTCGCCCACGACGCCATGGCGCTGGACCTTTGCAGCCATGGCCTGATGCTCGGCGTCGACATGGGCATGAAGGAAGTGGAGCGGCAATTCTTCTACATGCCGCTTGAGCATTCGGAACGCCTCTCCGACCAAGACCTCTGCGTCAAAGCCATGGGCGGCGCACTCCGCTCAGCCCGCCCGCCCTTCAAGCCAATCCTCGAGGGCGCTCTCGATTATGCCAAACAGCACCAGGCCATCATCCAACGTTTCGCCCGCTTCCCCCACCGAAACCCCATCCTCGGCCGCACCAACACCCCGGAAGAGGCAGCTTACCTGGCAGAACCTGGAAGTGGGTTTTAAGCGGCGTTCTCCTACGTAATTGCCTTAACCAGCTCAACGAGGTCAGCTGAATATTCAAGAAAAGCAGCGAATAAGCCTACGTACAGAGCATAGCGAATTTCTCTAGACGGATGATTGAGCCAATGAC
>JBCBAO010000228.1:0-4443 GCA_038532405.1 Pseudomonadota bacterium
CCTTTGATCAATTGATCAAAGGCGTCGATGACAGGCAAGCACGGCGGTTAACTGCCCGCGCGGGCGGAGACGATCTATTGGGTCGTTTGTTGGCCGGGCGCGGGGTCGCGGCTGATGATATTACAGGGTTTCTTACCCCAAAGCTTCGCGACACATTTCCTGATCCCTTCAGCTTTGCCGATATGGAAGCTGCGGCCGAATTGACGCTGGACGCCCTTGAGCAGGGCCGTTCGGTCACTGTGTTCGCCGATTATGATGTCGATGGCGGGACAGCCTCTGCTATTCTGGCAAGATATTTTCGAGCCTGGGGTCAAGAGCTGGGCTTATATGTGCCAGACCGGTTGACGGAGGGATATGGGCCGTCACCGGAGGCATTCCGGGCCTTGAAGCAGAGCGGTGCAGACCTTGTTATTACAGTAGATTGCGGTGCGGCGGCACGGGCAGCCCTTGAGGCGGCAGAAGAGATCGATCTGCCGGTTATCGTGCTCGACCACCATCTTATGCAGGGTGATCTGCCTCCGGCGGCGGCGCTTGTAAATCCAAACAGGCCTGATTGCCCATCGAATTGCGGCCATCTTGCAGGGGCGGGCGTTGCTTTCGTGTTCGCTGCTGCACTCAATCGGTGCGCGGTGCGCCGCAATTTGGCCCCGCCGAGCGGCAAGCTGCCGGACCTTATGGCATGGCTTGATCTCTGCGCACTTGGAACCCTTTGCGATATGGCCCCGCTCAAGGGCGTCAACCGCGCCTTTGCTGTGCAGGGGCTAAAGTTGATGAGTCATAATGGGAATCCGGGCCTGCGCGCGCTTGCCGATGTTGCTGGGATCGGTCGTATTGAGACCGTTTATCACGCGACCTTTATGTTAGGGCCTCGGCTTAACGCTGGTGGGCGTATTGGCGACCCGTGGATCGCCGCCAAGCTGCTCGCCACCGACGATCGCGCTGAAGCGATGGAATTGGCTGAGCGCCTCCATTGTTTAAATGATGAGCGCAAAGCTGTAGAGGCTGCCATTTTGGAGGTTGCAACCGCTGAAGCCGAGAAACAACTGGCGAACAATCCGGAGACAACCGTTATCGTAACAGCGGGTGAAGGTTGGCACCCCGGTGTTATCGGGATCGTTGCAGGGCGATTAAAGGACAAGTTCCATCTACCAAGTATCGTAATTGGCTGGGGTGAGGGGCTCGGGCCCGTTGCCAAAGGCTCGGCGCGGTCGGTTGAAGGCGTAAATATTGGTGATGCGATAGCAGCCGCTTCAAAGGCTGGTATTGTTCTATCTGGTGGAGGCCATGCCATGGCCGGCGGGGTCAGTCTTGAGCCTCGACAGATCGACAGATTCCGAAGCTGGATAAATCGTCATATTGGTCCATCGCGAGAGCAGATCGCCGCAGCGCGCGGCCTGCATGTCGATGCCGTGCTTGCAGCCGGCCAGGCGGATGCCGGACTATGCGACCGCCTCGACCAACTTGGGCCTTTCGGTGCCGGTGCGCCTCAGCCAGTTTTCGCCATCAAGGATGCCCAGATCGTCGGACCGCGTATTATTGGCGAGCGCCATCTGAAGTTCATCGCGGAAGATGCCTCTGGTCGATTGGAGTGCATAGCTTGGCGGGCCTTGGATACACCATTGGGAGACGCTGTACGTAATGGAGGTCGCTTGCACCTGGCTGGGCGGCTTAAGGTCAATGATTGGAACGGAACCCGCCGGGCCCAGTTTGAAGTTTCCGATGCGGCTACAGTTGCATGACGAAAGTTGCTTGCCTCGGTCACTTGGTCTCGCTATATCGCAATTTCGTTCTGTGCGGTCCCTTCGTCTATCGGTTAGGACGCCAGGTTTTCAACCTGGAAAGAGGGGTTCGATTCCCCTAGGGACTGCCATTCGAATTCGATTTTTGTCCATTACAGCATCTGGTTGATGACAGGACCGTTCAAACCCCCTATTTCTTAGAGCCTAGGGGAATGCTGATCAAATGCCTGAACTTGTTCAAAGACAGGAAACTGGAAACGCGGAGCCGGCGCTGCGTGTTGAAGGGCATGTGAAGTGGTTCGACACCGCGAAGGGCTACGGGTTTGTTGTCCTGCCGCCAGATAAGTATCCGGAGGTGAGCGACGACATCCTCCTCCATATCAGCTGTTTGCGTCGCTATGGTGAGGTGAGCGCGGATGAGGGGGCAGCAATTGTCTGCGATGTGGCCCAGAAACCCACCGGTTGGCAGGTAACTGAAATCCTGGATATGGAGCGCCCACGCGCATCCGTACTTGCCCAGGCAAATGATGTGGTCACTGAGCCGCTGATCGTTCAGTGGTTTAATCAGACCAAAGGATATGGTTTTGTCCGCAGGCCGGGAGAGGAAGACGACATCTTCCTGCATATCGTAACACTGCGGCGCATTGGCCGTGATCGGGTCGAAACGAGTGAGCGGATAGAGGGCGTTGTTGAAACGGGTAAAAAGGGCTTGCATGTTGCCCTCATCGCAGGCCCTGACGATGCCACTTAGCACCCGGAGGGGTCTATGAGATTATTGAAAGTTCGTAACGTGTTTGGAAAAGCGCCGGCAGTCATGACTGCTGCGCTCTTGATAGCCAGTATCGCGAACGCCCAGATAGCTGAAGAGGTCATAATCGAGGATGGTGAGGCGGCCCATCGTTTTGACATCGAACTTGCGGAAACCGACGAGGAGATTTCGACGGGGCTTATGAACCGTACTGAGCTCGCAACAGATACCGGTATGCTATTCGACTTTGGGACCGTTCGCCAAACATCCATGTGGATGAAGGACACGCCGCTTCCGCTGGATATGTTGTTCCTCTCAGCCGATGGCACCGTAGTCGCGATTGCACGTAATGCTGTCCCTCAATCCGAGCGACGAATAGATCCTGGAGTACCCGTGCGTGCGGTGCTGGAAATTAATGCTGGGCTGTCTGCATCGCTTGGTATCAAGCCGGGAAGCAAAGCGCGTCATCCAATTTTTGACCCAACGAATAACGGCGACGAATCGGTCGAGCCATAAGCTGTGTTCTGACCCGTATTCATGGGTCAATCATCGCAAATTCTTTTCTGAAAAAGAAACTTGTTTTCCCAAACAGCCCTGTATAGACCGGTAGGCCGGAGCGTGGCGCAGCCTGGTAGCGCATCTGGTTTGGGACCAGAGGGTCGGAGGTTCGAATCCTCTCGCTCCGACCATTTCTCGTCAACTCAAATATCCGCGTTAAGAAGAATAGGTGCGCAGCTAATTGGGTGTGCTTAAGGCCCGCCAATTGGAGCAGGCGAAGCTAAAGCATTGATTTTCACAATTGTTGGCGCAGAAAAGGCTCGCACCGAGAACTGCTGGCGATATGTCTCTTGAGGAGCTTTTGAAAGTGGGACGGGGGAGAGGGGCAACAACATGGTGCTGGTGGGCGATTTATGCGATACGCAGGCATAAAGGCTGGCATTTACCAATAACCCTTTGACTATATGTGATTATTTAGCTTTATCAGCCCATAGCAGGCGCGCGCATAATCAACATTATGGGAAATTACGAGACTACTGTATTCAGGCTTGCACCTCGATTTGCAAACCGTCAAAGCCAGGCTCAATCCCTTTCGGGAGATCGCGAACCAAGGTTTGGTAATCGAGGTCGATATGCATATTCGTTAACACAGTTCGCTCTGCTTTTAGTTGGTGTGCCCAATCAAGGGCCTGGTCGAGATTGGCATGGGACGGGTGTGGTGTGTATCGAAGCGCATCGATAACAAGTACCCGAACCCCTTCAAGTGCTTTCAGAGATGCCTCCGGTAGCGCATTAAGGTCATTACAGTATGCAACCGGCCCAACGCGAAAGCCGAGTGAGCGAATGAAACCATGCTCCTGGTCCAGCGGCAAAAACGCCATTGCCCCGCCCGGCCCGTCAATGGTGCGAAGTTCCATTGGCGTTATGAGCGGTTGAGGATCGAGGATTGGCGGATATCCGCCGACACCTTCAAAGCAATATGCAAACCGCAATCGGAGTGCCGCATCCGTCGCCTCGTCCATATGGACAGGAACTCTTGCGCGCTGGCGAAGGGCCAGCACGCGTAGATCATCCAGTCCACCCGTTTGATCTGCGTGTTCGTGGGTAAATAAAACGCCATCCACCCTATCAATATTGGCGGCAAGCAACTGCTCGCGCATATCAGGTGACGTATCGATCAGGACGCGCGTTGGTTCGTGGTGATCCTCAGAAAAGCCTTCAAAGAGCGCAGAGCAGCGAGAGCGACGATTTTTCGGCTCGTCCGGATCGCACGCGCCCCAGTCGTTCCCAATTCGAGGAACTCCCCCTGAAGATCCAGTGCCGAGTAGCGTAAGCCGCAGCCGATCGATCATGCCTGTACCTTGGAAAATAGCCTTAGCGCATTGGCCTCGGTTGCTTTAGCAACGCGATCTACGCTCATATTCATCAATTGAGCATATGCCGCACAGACATCAGCCA
>JBCBAO010000229.1:0-4431 GCA_038532405.1 Pseudomonadota bacterium
CCCCCCAAATGATCACTCGTCGCCAGTGCGCTGTCTCGGCTATACCCTTCAGCGCTTGACTCCAAAAAGTCCGCCATTTTGGTATTGTCCGCCCGGTCTTGCCGCCAGGAGACCCAAGCGACGCCGATCCATACAAGGTGGAAAATCAATCCAACCAAGATCGCAAGTGAACCCGGGATCGGGCCGATATGGGCACGGTCCACTACATCCATCCAGGTCTTGGCGTCCTCGGGGTGGATGGCAATTTTTGCAAAATAAGCTGCGCCGAGGATCGCAAACAACCATCCATAATTGCGTCGCAAGCGTCGCCCAACGGCGCGCAACATCGAGATCCGATAGGCTGGCTTCTCATAGTCGTCTGACAGGGCAGAGCCCCTATCGAGCGAAATCGTCGCCCCCTCACCCCGCAGGATCGGCACATAAAATGCGATTTCCAGAACCCGCGCCCGAAACCGCCAGACATAGAAGAACCGGTAGCGCCTTGCCTCAAGCATCAGGAAGACGGTGCAAAGCAGTCCTACCAGCACAATTGGGAACGGCGAGGCCGATGCACTCGCAAAGGAGATCGACAAGCCAATCCCCGTCGAGACCACCGCCCAACTCGTCGTCTGGTCGAGGCGTTCGCGCCAAACGGTCGAGCGATAGACCTCGGCACGGTAGAGGTGCGCCAGGGCACCGATTTCTTTGCTGCCGCAAATTGGTTCAGGTGGATCAAGATCGTCCATAATCTCCATATACTGCGCGAGTCTGGTTCGGAGGGGAAGCCCGCGCTACGATCACGCGACAAATTGCGCTTCAAGGAGATTCGGATCCATGGCTTTCAGATCGGCAGCATATGCGAGCCTCCTTGTTCTGGCGGCTGCATGCGCCTCGGCTCCCGCAACCCAGGGCGCGCCCTCCGCTGTTCCCACGACGGAAGCCACCCGGGCAGCCCCTTCAACTACCGATGCGCCCAAACCCGCCGGGCCAGTCTGGCAATCGACCCCCTTGGGCCTCCGCCACACCGGCACAGGGCTCACCTGCGCACCGCAGATCTTTGACTTTGTCTTTACCGGGGAGAAAACCTATCCCGGCCTGCCGGAAGGCCAGGACGTTTCCTGCAGCTATGGGGCTGGCGAAGGCGGCGCGGTGACCGTTTACCTCACAAACTTTGGCCGCGCCGTTTCACCGGGTGCCCATCTGAAGGGAACGGAGACAAGCATCTCCAACATCTTCACCCGCGCCGACCCCCTCCCCCCGCCGCGGCGCCCGGACGGTGAGCCCGTGGCCGCATCCGGCTCTGCCTTTGCCATCGATGCCGTGTCGCCCGTCCGGCCGGGCGTGCCCGTCCAGACCGTGGTCTGGATCGAGACGATCGGTGCCTGGCATGTGAAGATCCGCGCGACCTATGAGGCAGACCGCGCACGCGCCGTCGCGGCCCTGTCCGGATATCTGATCGACGAGGCCCGCGCCTCGCTTTCTACGCCGCCGGCTTAGGCACCTTGCGCTGCGTTATCCCTTGGCCGGTGCCCGCAAACCCCCTATTCTATTGGGAATAGGAGATCCGCCCCATGTTCCTCAACTTCTTTAACGAGCTGCGTGCAGCCAAGATCCCGGTCACGCTTAAGGAATACCTCGTCCTCCTCGATGCCATGGACAAGGACGTGATCGATATGGATGTGGACGATTTCTACTTCCTCTCCCGCGCAGCCCTCGTGAAAGATGAGCGCAATCTCGACAAGTTCGATAAGGTTTTCGGATCGACGTTCAAAGGGCTCGATGGCCTGGCCGACGCCATTGAGGCGCAAGACCTGCCCGAAGAGTGGCTTCGCAAAATGTCCGAAAAATTCCTCACCAAAGAGGAGATGGACGAGATTGAAGCGCTCGGCGGTTGGGACAAGCTCATGGAGACCCTGAAAGAGCGCCTCGAAGAGCAAAAGAAACGCCATGAAGGTGGCAACAAATGGATCGGCACCGGGGGCACCTCACCCTTCGGCGCAAACGGTTACAATCCGGAAGGGGTGCGCATTGGCCAGGACAAGTCCCGCCACCGCCGCGCCGTTAAGGTCTGGGACAAGCGCGAGTTTAAGAACCTCGACGACAGCGTCGAGATTGGCACGCGCAACATCAAGGTTGCCCTTCGCCGCCTGCGCAAATGGGCGCGCGACGGCGCACCGGACGAGCTGGACCTCGACGCGACCATCCGCAACACCGCCCGCCAGGGCTATCTCGACCTCGCCATGCGTCCGGAGCGGCGCAACTCGGTCAATGTCCTCCTCCTCCTCGACGTTGGCGGTTCCATGGACCCCCATATCCGCGTGTGTGAGGAGCTCTTCTCCGCCGCCCGGGCCGAGATCAAGAACATGGAATATTTCTATTTCCACAATTGCCCCTATGAGGGCCTCTGGAAAGACAATCGCCGCCGCCACAATAACCGCATCCCGACCTGGGACGTGCTCAACAAATATCCCTCGGACTACAAGGTCATCATCGTCGGCGACGCGACCATGAGCCCCTATGAAATCACCTATGCGGGCGGGTCTGTCGAACACTGGAACGAGGAGCCCGGTGGCCTTTGGCTCCAGCGCCTCGTCGACATCTACCCATCCCTCGTCTGGCTAAACCCCGTCAAATCCGGCGCATGGGACCATACCGGCTCCATCCAGCTCATCCGGGAGCTCATCGGCCCACACCGCATGTTCGAACTCACCCTTGGCGGTTTGGACGAAGCGATGAAAGAGCTCGGGCGTTAAATCATCGTGAGCTTTGTGCCGCCGGCCAAGACAAGTCCTCCAGCGGTGAATCACATGAAAGGCAAAAGCGTGCGCCAAGAATTGAAGGGCCAGTGTCTCTGCGGAAATGTTCGCTTCAAAGCGGTCGGCGAGGTGAAACGCGTCTCGGCTTGCTATTGTGGCCAGTGCCAGAAACAGAATGGCGGCGGTGCGTTTTACGGCGCTGAGTTGCAGGGCGAGCTGATCATCGAAAGCGGCCCCTCTCTTGCCTGGTATGCCTCGTCAAAGGAAGCGAAACGAGGGTTTTGCACACGGTGTGGGTCAAGTCTCTTTTGGCAGACCCACAATGATGCATCTATCTTTGATGTCAGTCTCGGAGCCCTCGATGATACATCAGGGATAGAACTGAACGCACACATATTCGTGGAAAACTGCCCATCCTATATGTCTGTCGCCGAAACAGCCCCTCATTTCATCGGATCAGATCGTCCCGTAAATTCCTCGAAAGGCGCGTAGGTTTTTGCGCCTTTGAAGTCAGCGCGACGCTTGGGAGCCGGTCGTCTTTAGCGCCCGTATGGCTTTTGAATAGCAAAGCTAGGGCGACTAGGATTTATGCGTCATCAATCGGCCATTCAAACGCTTTCCAAGCGGAGCCCAATAGGCGTGCGTTTAAAATGGAATGAGCCAGAGAGGTAAACTACGACTTTACCCTAAGCGCATCCCCCGTCTTTCGCAGCTTAATACAGGTTCACGTCGAAGATGCAGCAAACCCATTTCGTCTGCTTCTGAATAGCGCGAGCCTTAGCGGATGTTAGAAGCTCTCCTCAAAGAATGAATCAGCTGGGTAGTAAAGAATGCTTACGAAACCCCTGGCGCGTAACATATGTTGCCAACCTAGCAGAAACTAGAGAACTGATTTGTTTAATATTGAAGATCGCTCATGGATCAGTCGTTCTACATTCGCGGAGAGTGCAGAAGCAGAAATCTCGTTCTGTTTGGCCACAACATTTAACCCGGATCCAAACTCACTCGAAGACGCGAGCGCTATTGCTCTTCCAGGTTTTGTTGGACACAACGTCGAAGGTTTCGAAGACATCCCATCATCGGACGTTGTGGGTAATGAGCAACGATTGATTAATCACTACAAAGCTGTGTTGCGCCTAGCCGATCAGCATGGTCAGACTTACAACGAGTTTGATCACCATATGTGGTTGCGGCTACACATCGGATGGGAAGAAAAAGTAGTCGGTTTCCCATGGTATGACACGCTTGAACTAATGGAGAACCTATTTTCTTGGCTAAGCTGCGCTGTTGATGGCGATTTGTGGTCTGATGCCGAAGAGGGCTGGGAAATGATAGTACTTCGTAGTGCTTCCAATATCCACTTTAGATGGGGAGGGTTCGATCAAGGTGGAGAACATGCGAACATTGCGTTCCCAAGGGAAAGCCTTCTCAGTTCTATATCGATACTAAAAGAACGTATTCGGCTTCTTATTGATCGCCTTGCGGCGGAAATTGGTGAAGACTACTGGTCTCGTTACCCACTAGACTTAAGGCCTGATCTTAATTGATGTTATCGATTAGGATCTGTGCGCCTCAAACGACTGCTGCACGCTAATGCCCACCCTCCCACCGAAACCAGACCGAAGCCTGACCCCAAAAAAAGAAACTTATCCCCTTCCCACCCCGTCCTCCCCATACTCCGTGTCATGTGCTTTCC
>JBCBAO010000230.1:0-4427 GCA_038532405.1 Pseudomonadota bacterium
TAGCCTCTGGATCGGCGACCACAGGAAAATCGGTGACGCCATTTCGCGTTGAATTAAAATTGTCGTTGAACGCCTCGACATACTCAAATTCAGCCAAAAACTTGGTGTCGAAAAAAGCGCCGGTCTCTGCGCCAAGGCGAAGCCTAAATGTGAACGCATCGGCATTGTTATCGAAGTTGCTGAAATCCGCATGCTCGTAACGAATACGGGCATTGGCAATGACCTTCGAGGATTTTAGGGCGCGGGCCAAGGCGGTTCCGGTATCAACGAATTCCGGCGCTTCTTCCACGGTATCGTGATCAGCGGCGGCACCTGCAATTGCAAAGGCTGATATTAGACCAATACAAAATGTTCTGGTGGCATATTTTAAGGGTGGCATAGACGCAAGCTCTTCAAAACTGTGTCGCCATTGATCAGTTTAGATAGGCGACGTTAAACCTTCCCGCGGTTAAAGCGGGGCCGATCCAGCGCCGTCGCCGAATAATGCTTTGCTCGCCATCGAGCTTTACGGAAGACTGCTTTCCGTCTTTAAAAAAGACATCGCGTCTGCGGTGTTGGGAAGAGAGGCGAGGGCAATCCAACTGAGTTTTTACTGCGCTGCACAAAATGCGGACGAATCTTTGGAAAGTGCCCACTCTTTGGACAGGTCGCTGCCAGATTGGGGCATACCCATCTTCATGAGTATCTATAAAATATCATATAATTCAAATGCTTGTGGTGTATTTCCGAGTCGTTGAGGCCAACGGAATCGGAAAAACTGATCCGTTGTGACCTGGAGCAATCTGCGTGAGGGTCCGCATCAGTTTTGTGCAATTTTGCGAAATTTGGGCGTTTTTTGTGCAAGCGTGCGATGGGGCTCGGGCGTAGTGCTAAATCATATTGCGAATGCTAACACGCAATGTTTCTCTTCCATCAGACGACGAAGTCACCCGGTAAAAATCATCCGCCGAAGGATAATACGTGTCAGTTTGGCGATAACACTCTGACAACGCAGTTTATCTGCTCCGATAAATGGGGCGCACTTCAAGTGGAGATATTGGCGAGATGGGTAGAACTTTATTCGAGACAAATTTGAGTATGAAAAAGGTTGGCATTGCCGGTCTTTTAGGGGCGAGTTTTTTATGCCTGGCAGCTTGCGGGGGCGAGCAGACAGCACCGAGTGGTGAAGCTGCTACTCCAGCGGATCCTGCCCCGGTCGTTATTCCGATCGAGGGACTAGAACAAACGGATTTGACGTTTGGCTTTATCAAGCTGACCGACATGGCTCCCCTCGCGATTGCTTATGAGAAGGGATATTTTGAGGAAGAGGGGCTTTTCGTAACGCTGGAGCCCCAGGCAAATTGGAAAGTTTTGCTTGACCGCGTGATCGATGGCGAATTGGACGGTGCCCATATGCTTGCCGGTCAGCCCTTGGCGGCGACCATTGGCTATGGAACCGAGGCCCATATTATCACGCCATTTTCCATGGATTTGAATGGGAATGGCATCACCGTATCAAACGAAGTTTGGGAGGCGATGAAGCCAGGTATTCCCAAAATGGATGATGGTCGGCCAGTGCACCCGATTGGCGCTGAATATTTAAAGCCGGTGGTTGAGAGTTACACCGCCGATGGAAGGGCGTTCAACATGGGAATGGTCTTCCCGGTCTCGACGCACAATTATGAACTGAGATACTGGCTTGCCGCTGGGGATATTCACCCCGGGTTTTACGCGCCAGACGATGTTTCCGGTCAAATTCAGGCAGAGGCGCTTTTGTCTGTAACGCCGCCGCCTCAGATGCCCGCCACACTGGAAGCCGGCACGATATATGGATATTGCGTTGGCGAGCCATGGAACCAGCAGGCTGTTTTCAAAGGCATAGGTGTGCCGGTGATCACCGACTATGAAATTTGGAAAGATAACCCGGAAAAAGTGTTCGGCATTACGGCTGAGTTTGCTGAAGAGAAGCCCAATACCACGAAGGCGCTTACCCGTGCCCTGATCCGCGCGGCCATATGGTTGGACGAGAACGATAATGCCAACCGGCCCGAGGCTGTCGAAATTCTATCGCGCTCGGAATATGTTGGTGCTGATTATGAAGTCATCGCGAACTCAATGACGGGAACGTTCGAGTATGAGCGTGGGGACAAGCGAGACGTGCCGGACTTTAACGTGTTCTTCCGCTACAATGCGACGTACCCATACTATTCCGATGCCGTTTGGTATTTGTCGCAAATGCGCCGTTGGGGGCAGATTGCCGAGACCCAGACCGACGAATGGTATGATGAGGTTGCGAAGAAAGTTTACCGTCCTGATCTTTATCTTGAGGCTGCCAGGTCACTGGTTGATGATGGGCTTGCGAATGAAGCTGACTTTCCTTGGGATACGGACGGATACCGTCCGCCGCAGACGGAATTCCTCGATGGTGTGACTTATGATGGTCGCGCGCCGAACGCTTATATCGACAGTCTAACCATTGGTTTGAAGACCGGTGAAATTGTGTCGGGTGGCGAAGTCGTCAACTAATCCATGGGTTGGGTAGGCGGCTCACATGGCCGCCTGCTTCCCCCATCATACAGCACGTAAATTGTGATACGAGAATTAGGAGGCCATCATGGGTGTCGCCCTGGCTGAAGATCAAAACCAATCTCCGCAAATCGCTATAGAGGCGACGGAAGAGGCGCTTTCGATCAAAAAGAAAGAGGCTTTGTTCTCAAGCATAAACAAAGCATCGAAATTTCTGGATGTGTTCGCGCTTTCCTGGGTAACACCGCTTCTCATGATTGCGGCTGGGGACAGCCCAAAACGTAATCTGAAGCTCTTATGGGAACGCCTGGCCATTCCCCTGGCCGCCGTTCTTATATTCCTTGTGGCGTGGGCGCAGCTTGCCCCGCAGGTGAAAACGTCCCTCGGCGCGATCCCCGGGCCTGCACAGGTTTGGGAGCAAGCCATTATCCTGAATGAAGACCATAAGCAGGAAATGGCGAAGGCCGACGCGTTCCAGGACCGCCAAGCGGCTCGCAATGCTGCACTGGTCGCTGCTGGGCGCGGCGATGAGGTGGTTCAGCGCGCCTATACTGGGAAAAAGACGTTTTACCAGCAGATTTGGACCAGCCTTCAAACTGTGTTCTTCGGGTTCTTTCTAGCGGTTATTATCGGTGCTCCCCTGGGTATCTTGATGGGTATGTCGTCTGCAATGAATGCGGCGTTTAACCCATTGATCCAGATATTTAAGCCGGTCTCGCCGCTTGCTTGGTTGCCGATTGTCACCATGGTCGTGTCTGCGACCGTTGCGACGGATTCAGGCATTTCAAAATCATTTTTGACCTCCGCGATCACGGTGACGCTTTGCTCTATTTGGCCCACCTTGATCAACACGGCGCTCGGCGTTGCATCTGTGGACAAAGACCTGGTCAATGTCGGCAAGGTTTTGAAGCTGAAGGCATCGACGAAGGTTACAAAACTTGTTCTCCCGTCGGCCTTGCCGCTTATCTTCACAGGAATGCGTCTGTCTTTGGGCGTTGGCTGGATGGTGCTGATCGCGGCAGAAATGCTGGCGCAAAACCCTGGCCTTGGAAAATTCGTCTGGGACGAATTCCAGAACGGGTCCTCGCAGTCCCTCGCTAAGATTATTGTTGCTGTTCTCGTCATCGGAATTATCGGCTTCCTACTCGACCGGGTCATGGTTGCTCTCCAGACAATGTTTACCCACTCGGCCACGCGATAGGGAGGGAATGGATATGGCAATCCTTGAACTCAACAATGTCTCGAAACGTTTCGGTGAAGGCTTGGAGCAAGTTGATGTCCTAAAAAACATCAATCTTACGGTCGAGGATGGAGAATTTGTCGCCATTGTCGGTTTTTCGGGGTCCGGAAAATCCACTCTCATCAATTTGATGGCGGGTCTGGAGTTTCCGGATGTCGGCGAGGTAACGGCCCTTGGCGAGCCGGTTACCGGACCGGCGCCTGAACGGGCGGTTTGTTTTCAATCCTATTCGCTTATGCCTTGGATGACGGTGAAGCAGAATGTCGGCCTTGCTGTCGATGCGGTCTTTCCTGACCTTTCAAAGGCGCAACGTGCTGAGCGGACTGCGCATTATATTGAGATGGTGAGTCTATCCCATGCCGTTGACCGTCGTCCAGCTGAACTCTCCGGAGGCATGCGCCAGCGTGTGGCCGTTGCCAGGTCCTTGGCGATGGATCCGAAAGTGCTGCTGCTGGACGAACCGCTTTCTGCCCTCGACGCACTGACCCGCGCCAATCTCCAGGACGAGATTACGGATATCTGGTCGAAGGACAAAAAGACGGTCGTTCTCATCACAAATGATGTGGATGAAGCCATCCTGCTCGCGGACCGAATAATCCCCCTCAATCCCGGACCAAATGCAACACTGGGCCCTGCGTTTGATGTTGACCTGCCGCGCCCGCGCGACCGCACGGAAATGAAC
>JBCBAO010000231.1:0-4379 GCA_038532405.1 Pseudomonadota bacterium
CTTTTTGGCATAGCCTTCAAAAGA
This sequence comes from Pseudomonadota bacterium, assembly GCA_038532405.1. Classification (GTDB taxonomy): domain Bacteria; phylum Pseudomonadota; class Alphaproteobacteria; order Caulobacterales; family Hyphomonadaceae; genus CALLCD01. The sequence goes on from JBCBAO010000231.1 coordinate 25, forward strand.
CGGGGTCAGGGCTCCCAATGACTGCATGTCGGCGCTGGCGCGGATGGCTTCGTCATGGTCAAGGATGGTCAGCCCGTTGCGGTCTTCGACCGGTACGATACTTTTGTCAAAGCGACCGTCGGACCAGGCCGCCGAGGCGCGTTTCTGGCTTTCTACAGCCAGGGCATCCACATCATCCCGGCTGTATCCTTTCAAGGTCGCGATCAAATCCGCGGAAACTCCCTGCGGAATGGCCTTGTGCGGCAGGGCGAATCCGGGGTCGGACAGAGGCGGCATACCAGAGGACAGCATGGGCACCCGTGACATCACCTCGACACCACCCCCGACAACAAGCTCTGCTTCTCCGCTGGCTGCCTTGCCGGCTGCTATGGCACAGGCTTCCAGGCCTGAGGCGCAAAACCGGTTCACCTGAACACCCGGAACCGATTGATCAAAGCCTGCCTCCAGGGCCGCACTTCGGGCAATGTCGCCGCCCTGATCTCGAACAGGGTCCACACAGCCCAACACGACATCCTCAACAGCGGATGAGGCCAGATTGTTCCGTTTGCGGAGGGCCTTCAAAGGGATCGCCGCAAGTTCGACCGGGCTGACCTCTGCCAGCGCTCCGACCGAGGCCTTGCCTTTGCCTCGGGGCGTTCTGACCGCGTCGAATATCTGAATATGCTCCATCGTGAAGCTCCTTTAGTTGGCGGTCATGCGCAGGGCACCGTCCAAACGGATCACCTCGCCGTTCAGCATTGGATTGGCGCAGATGGCTGTAACCAGATCAGCAAATTCTTCGGCTCGGCCCAGCCGCGGAGGAAACGGAACCTTGGCACCGAGAGAATCCTGCACCTCTTGCGGCAGGCCCGCCATCATCGGCGTCTCAAAGATGCCGGGCGCGATGGTCATGACCCGAATGCCCGACCGCGCGAGTTCCCGGGCGGCTGGCAGTGTCAGGCTGACAACACCACCCTTTGAGGCCGCGTAAGCTGCCTGTCCGATCTGCCCTTCATAAGCAGCGACAGACGCAGTATTTACGATAACCCCGCGCTCGCCCTCAGGGTTTGGATCATTTTTTTGCATTGCTTCAGCGGCAAGCCTCATCATGTTGAACGTGCCGATCAGGTTGATCGACACCGCTCGTGCAAACAGGTCAAGATCGTGCGCCCCTGACCGCCCGACGATCTTTTGGCCCGGTGCGATACCGGCGCAGTTGACGAGGCCGTTGACACCTTTGAACAGATGTCGGGCATGGGCGATCGCCGCTGCGCCGTCCTTGTCAGATGTGACATCGGCTTTGATGAGTTGCACCCTGTCCCTGTAACGGTCCGAGAATGCAGTCGCGTTGTCGGTGTTGACGTCCAGACCCAGCACATTGGCCCCGCCTGTTGCCAATCGGTTCGTCACACCCGCGCCCAGACCCGAATTCGCGCCGGTTACGAGAAACGTCTTGCCTTCGATGTCCATCCTAAACTCCCAGGTCAAACTGGGAAATTCGTAGGGTTCGCGAGTATGGTAAACAATGACATTAGAGTTTATAATTCTGAGCTAAAATGCCATAATCTCGCCTATGCCGGAACTGAACCGCACCATCGACGATATTTTCGTTTCCGAAGCTCTGGAATGCGCAGAGAATGCCGGCTTGAATGGCTTGGAAATCGCAAACCGAGTTGCAGATGCGCCTACAGGGATGTCACTGCGGCAGTACGGTCAGTTTTGGTACGCATTGGCACATGAAATGCAGGACGAGATGCTGGGTATGACCGAATACCAGATGCGTCCGGGCAGTTTTGCGCTCATGTGTCATTCGATCCTGGGGGCGACAACTATTGAAAAGGCGATCCGCCGCGCCTTGTGGTTTCTGAAGGTCGTTGCCGGATCTCCCTACGGTGTTTTGACGGTCCGAGGAGGGCACGCCCATATCACTTTCATTGACGCGGATGGACCAAACTCTGCATTCGCATACCGAACCCTGATGATCGTGCTGCTGGGACCAATTTGCTGGCTTGCGCGCCGCAGAATCCCCCTGTTGCAGGTTTCCTTCCGATGCGCGGCGCCTGCCGGGGCCAGCGCATACAACCGCCTGTTCGGTACTCCGGTCCAGTTTGAGGCCCCGGCGACCAAACTGGTCATAGCAAGCGATCATCTGACGCTGCCTGCACCCCGGACGGAAACCGCGCTCAAGCGCTATTTGAAAGACACGCCGGGGAACCTTCTTGTTGGTTATCAAAGCGGTGATGATCTTATCGGTCGTGCGACCGAGAGCCTCATGAAAACCCCGGCCCGCCTATGGCCTGAATTCGATGGATTTGCTCAACAGTTCGGAATGTCGCCGAGTACATTGAGACGGCGGCTTAAGGGGCAGGGGGCCTCTTACCGATCAATCAAAGCCGATGTCCGGCGGGCGCTTGCGATCAGGCTTTTGACAGATGGCCAGGGGACTGTTTCGGACATCGCCTATGAACTGGGGTATGCCGAGCCAAGCGCATTTTTCAGAGCGTTCCAGATCTGGACCGGAAAGACACCAGCGCAGTTTCGCCACGGTCAGACCAGCGACTAGCTGAATATATGCTGTGCCATGGTGTGTCCGACACAAATGCCCCAAACCCGAAATACCTCGCTTTAGTGTCGGTCTCCATGATAGGCTTGAGGGCGATGACTAAACTCGAACAAGGTGACGGCGAATGAAGCTTGATCTGAACCCAGACAACGATCTTCCCGTATTTCGCCAGGTGGCGCTGGCGCTGCAAAAAAAGATACTTTCGGGAGAACTTGAGCCGGGTCAGCGGCTTCCGGCAGAAACCGCCCTGGCCAATGAAAACAGCATCCACAGATCAACGGTGCGCGAGGCGATCCGGTCTTTGGAGCAACAGGGCCTGCTGTTTCGTGAGGAAGGAAAACGAAAGCTCTTCGTTTCCCGGCCCGACACGCAGGAACTGTCCCGCCGCCTTGTTACCCCGTTGGTGATGAATGGCGTGACGTTCGAAGAGGTCTGGGAGGCCATCCGCGCACTCGATCCCGTCGCGGCGGAGGCCGCATCAAAACGGCGAAGCGCCGACTCGATCCGCGCGCTGGAGGACAATATCGCGCAAACCAGGGACGAAATGAACAACCCTGACGCCTTGGTCAAGCTCGACATCGAATTCCATGAACTGATTGCGATGGCGGCCAACAATCGGGTGATTCAGGCGCTGCGGCTTCCAATCAGCGATCTGTTTTATCCTTCTTTTCAAACCGTTATGAACAATCTGGATGCTGCAGATCGCATGCTGACAGCCCATGAGAAAATTCTACAGGCAATCAAATGGGGTGATGCCGAGGAAGCCAAGGAATGGATGATCAAACATCTCAATGACTTCAGAAAAGGCTATGAACTGGCGCGCCTCGATATCACCAAACCCGCAGCGATGCCCCATGGTGCGATCGGCTGACGGCACCACCTGTTCTTGCTATTTCGCCAATTCGAGGATTTCCAGAACATCGCCCGCTCCATGAATTTTGCGGGGGTTTTGGGGTACCCAGGGTGTCGCCAACGAGGCCCGGGCGATCTCGCCAAACGCTTGCCGGGAAATTCCAGCCTTCTCCAGACCACGAGGAAGGCCAAGGTCCGAAATGAGGTCGTTAAGCACATCGCTTGCTTTATGGTTTGGATGGCCCATCGCTTGGGAAACCAGTTTTTGCCGCTCTGAATTCGAGGGCGCATTCCACTCCATAACCGCCGGAAGCATCAAACAGGATGTGTGCCCGTGTGGAATACCATATTTCGCGCCCAGAACATATCCAATCCCATGACTTGCCCCCATAGGAACGCCGCTTACGAGCGGCCCCATGGACAGCCATGCGCCCAGAAGACAGTCGAGCCGTGCCGCATTGTCCGATGGGTCAGCCTTTATCCTGGCAAGCCCGCGCGACAGGAATTCCAGCCCCCGCAGAGCCTGTGCATCCCCTAAAGGGTTGGCCGAGTTGGAACAAATGCCCTCGACACAATGATCGATTGCCCTGACGCCGGTCGACAAAAACAGCCATTCCGGGGTATGCGCCGCGACGGCGGCGTCCAGGATCACCACACGCGGCATGAGGCCTGGGTGCTTCAAAATCTCCTTGGTTCCTGTGCGTTCATCGGTGACGCCTGCAATAGCGCTGAATTCACCGGCCGATAGCGTCGTCGGGATCGAGATTTGAGGTATAGCCGGCCCACCAAAGTCGGGCGGCAGCGGCAAGCCATTCGCATCCTTTTTGGTGCGAAGCTGGTCTATCTGCTCGGCGGAGTCGATGCCATTGGCCAAGCATAAGGCGATGGCCTTGGCTGCGTCTGTTGGAGAACCACCACCAATCGTTACAATCAGATCCGCGCCAAAGTCTCGTGCTGCTTG
>JBCBAO010000232.1:0-4359 GCA_038532405.1 Pseudomonadota bacterium
GTTCGAAAAAGCAATTGCCGCCGCCCTTGGCGACGATATTCAAGCATCAACCGACACATCCGCCCCGGTTTATTGGGGAGGGTCAGAGGCAAAAGCGGCAAAGCTGCCGGGGCAAGCGATCCCGCTTTCTACGCTCACGGAAACACCGGGCGAACTTTCAGCCAGGCTTTCCCAATGCGGCCTTGTTGACGAAGCGGATGGGCCGCGGCTCGCCCGTGAACTGGGCCCCGGCCAAAGGCTTGTGTCCAAATCCGGCTATTTGTGGCGATGGGATGGGTTTGTACGGACCCCAGATGCACCAATTTCAGCATCGGAGCGACTTGAGCAGCGTGCGCAATTGGAGGCCGCGGAAGCCACCCTAGCGCCCCAGCAGGCCGACCTGGCAACAGCGGAAGCATCCTTGGAGGATACCATATCTGCCCGTGAAGAGGCCGAAACTGTTCTGCGGTCGGCCCGGGCAAATATACCCACCGCTTCAAAGGCCCTTGATGAGGCAAGGCGGGCAAGTGCAACAGCGCGGCAATCCGCTGAACGCACGGCCATGCAGCGCGAAACGGCCCTCTCATCGCTCGCACGTGCTGAGGCAGATCTGAGAGCCGTGAGCGAAACCCTCGCCCTCGCCATACCCAGCACCGATGATGCAGAAGAGGCGCGCCTGGCAGACGATCTCAACGATGCCAGGACCACGCTCGCAGAGGCGCGCGAGAGAGAGATTGAAATGCGCGGGCACCTGACGGACCTAACCCGCGGACGCGAGCAAGCCGCCGCCCGCCGGGATGGCTTGAAACGCGACCTGGAAGAATGGACACGCCGCGCATCTACAGCTGCCGAGCGCCACAGCCGCCTGACGGAGCGGCGCACCGACGCAGCCAAACGCCTAGCCGCTGCCAAGGCCAATGCAAGTGGTGCAGGCGAAAGCGAGCTTAGGGAACTCCGTGACCGCGTAGATACCCTCGAAAATGGGCGCAAAGACGCAAGCGATGTCCTTGTAGGTGCCGAAACCCGGGCAAGGGAGGCCGAATCAGCGGCCCGCGCTGCGACCGCCGCCGCCGCCAAGGCGCGTGAGGCCCTCGCAGCCTCGGCTGTGATGATCGAAACAGTAGAGGCAAGATTTACCGAGTGTGCCGATATCGCGCGGACCCAGTTTCAGCGCTTGCCGGAGGGCCTCTTGCCCCTCGCAACCTCTCTTCTGAGCGAAGAGGTGATTGCCGACGCGACCTTTGCCGATGCCAGCCAAAAGGCAGACTTTCTGAAGCGGGATCGGGATCAGCTCGGCGGGGTAAATATGGAAGCTGAAGCGGAAGCAGAGGCACTCGCTGAACGCCTGGGCACCCAAGCGATTGAAAAGAAAGATCTTACCCAAGCGATTGCGAAGCTTCGGGAAGGAGTTGAAGCGCTGAACGGAGAAGGGCGCGCCCGTCTTCTGGAAGCGTTTGAAACCGTAAACGAGCATTTCAAGGCCCTCTTCACCGCTCTGTTTCGTGGAGGACAGGCAGAGTTGAGGCTTGTCGATGCAGAGGATCCTCTGGCAGCCGGCCTGGAGATTTTCGCCCAACCGCCCGGCAAGCGCCTCGGCACGCTGCGGCTCATGTCCGGCGGCGAGCAGGCCTTGACCGCAGCCGCTCTGATTTTTGCGGTGTTTCTCTCCAACCCTGCGCCCGTCTGTGTGCTCGACGAGGTGGATGCCCCGCTTGACGACGCCAATGTTGACCGGTTCTGCCGAATGCTTGATGAGATGCGCAAGCGGACCAATACCCGCTTTATCGTCATCACCCACAACCCTGTTACGATGAGCCGTATGGATCGGCTGTTCGGGGTCACGATGCGGGAGAAAGGCGTTTCGAAACTTGTGTCCGTCGATCTCAATGCGGCCGAGGAACTGGTTGCGGCAGAATGATGCAGGCCCCCCATGTCAGACCAAGAGCCTGAAGATCTCGGTGAACGAATCAGACGTGCCCAGGCGGCCCGCGACGCAAAGGCGAAATCACAAGAAAAAGCCCCTGACAGCGCAGCAAATGCTGGGGCTTTGGCGCTTCGCTATGGAGCGGAAATGGCTGCATGCGTGGGTGTTGGCCTCGTCTTAGGCCTGATGATCGACAATTTTCTTGGCACTCAGCCCTGGGGATTGCTGATCATGCTGGCCTTTGGCCTTGCAGCGGGCGTTTTAGGTGTTATACGCGCCTACCAACAGATCAACGCTGATCTGGGCGCTGGGGAGTCCACGCCGGATGACAGGGACTAGAGGCTGATGTTCGCATTCATGGCTGTCGCCGATCCGATCGAGCAATTCGAAGTGAAGCGGCTATTTGAATTCACGCCGGGCGGACTGGACCTCTCCTTTACCAATGCCAGCGCCTATATGATGCTCGGCGTTGCCTTTGTCGTCGCGCTGTTTTGGACGGCGGCGTATCGCAGCCAGCTTGTACCGAACCGGCTCCAGTCCGTTGGTGAAATGGGCTACGAATTTGTGGCGAATATGATTCGCGGCGTTGCCGGTGAAGACGGTCTGAAGTTCTTTCCGTTCGTTTTCACGCTGTTCTTCTTTATCTTCGCCGCCAACATGATCGGAATGGTGCCGTACGCGTTCACGACAACCAGCCATGTGATTGTCACCGGTGCCCTCGCCCTCCTCGTTATTGGGATCGTCATCGTTTATGGCATCTTCAAGAATGGCGGCACATTTTTCAAACTCTTCGCGCCGGATGGGGCCCCCTGGTACATCATGCCAATCCTGATGCCGATTGAGGTCATCTCCTTCCTTGCCCGCCCCCTAACACTTGCCCTCCGCCTGTTCGCAAACATGTTGGCGGGCCATATTATGCTGAAGCTCTTTGCCGGCTTTGCCGTGTCTCTCTTCGCGGCCGGTGGGGCTTATATTGCCCTATCCCCCCTCGCCTTCTTCATGGGCGTTGCCTTGAATGCGCTCGAATTTCTCGTCGCTTTCTTGCAAGCTTATGTTTTCGCCATTTTGACCTGCGTCTATTTGAATGACGCGCTTCACCCAGGACATCACTAGACTTTTTGCTGCGGCGTCGTGCCCAGCACCAACCGCTTGACGCTTTTGAAGAAACACGCTTCACGGGCTCAGTTTGAAATGACACCAGCTATTCCAGATTAAGGAGTTTCCCATGGAAGGCGATATCACCCTCGGCCTCAAATATGTTGGCGCTGGCCTTGCGACCCTCGGCATGATTGGGGCCGCGATCGGTGTGGGCAATATCTTTGGCTCATTCCTCGATGCAGCCATGCGCAACCCATCGGCCGCACCACAACAGACCGGTAACCTCTTTATCGGTATGGCCCTTTCAGAGGCCCTCGGTATTCTTGCGTTCCTCGTATCGATCCTGATTCTGTTCGTGGTTTAAAAGACGCCGATTGGTTCAGCCTGTCTCCAAAGCGCTGAGCCATGACCGAGGAGGTTGGACATGTCTCTGATATCACTGTTTGCAGAAGCGGCCGGTGAGGCCCATGGCGGGGAAGCCGGTAGCGCTTTTCCACCATTTGAGACATGGCATTTTCCATCCCAGCTTTTCTGGTTGGCGATTACGTTTGGCGGGCTCTATGCGATCCTGAACTGGATGATTTTGCCACGCGTATCGGCCAATCTGGAACGGCGCAGTGACACGATTGCAGATGACCTTGATGAAGCTGCCCGGTTAAACGAGCAAGCCGAGGAGGCCAAGCAGGCGTTGGAACTCAACCTTGCCCAGGCGCGGACCAAAGCACGGGAAACAGCCGCGAAAACCGATGCGGACATCGCAGAAGAGATCGCCGCAGAAACGCGTAAGACAGACGCCCAGCTCGACAAAAAGCTAGAGGCTGCCGAGACACGGATTGCCGATCTTCGCGCCGATGCGTTGAAGAATGTCGAGGCGGTTGCAGCAGATGCCACCCAAGCGATTGTGGCGAGGCTCGGTAAATCCGTTAAACCCGCGGAGGCAAAGCGCGCTGTTGCGGCTGTCCTTCAAGACAAGGGAGCAAATGGATGACCCGGTCTATACTGGCAGTCGGGGCGGCCCTTACCATTGCGCCGTTTGCAGTCGCGGCGAGTGATGGACATGGCAGCGGTGGGCCATTCGAATGGTTGACCCACCCTGCAACGAACGTTGCCTTCGCAGCGATGGTCCTGTTCCTTTTGATTGTCTGGCGGCTTGGCGGCTTCAAGGCCATTCTTGGTGTTCTCGACAATCGCGCCGCAACCATTGAAGCCCAGCTCAACGAGGCGAAGGATCTGCGAGAGGCGGCTGCGAAAATGCTTGCCGATGCTGAACGTAGCCAGAAACAGGCCGACGCCGACGCGAAGTCGATTGTCGAGCAAGCAAAGAAAGATGCCAAAGCAATGCGGGAGGACGCCCGTAC
>JBCBAO010000233.1:0-4356 GCA_038532405.1 Pseudomonadota bacterium
ATTTCCGGTTCCGTTATAGGTCGCATCCAAAGATACCGATTTGGTTATTCCAAGCAGTGTTAGGTCGCCGGTGATCGTGCCGGTAAATTCGCCGGTCTGTTCGATGTTTGTCGATTCAAACGTAATTTCCGGAAAGGCGTCACCGTTTAGAAACCTGTCATCGGTGGCAAGTTCATTGTTCCAGCTCTCCGCCTTGGTTGGATGGTCTGTTTCGACGGATAGGGGATTTATCTTTGCAGAAACCGATGAGGCCACTGGGTTTTCCGGGTCGAATACAATGGTTGCATCAAAATCGGTGAAACGGGCTGTATATTTCGAAAGCCCATTATGGCTGACGCGCCATGTGAGGAAGGCATGGGTTTTTTCCAGCTCATAGGTGCCTGGAGCTGCTTCTTCAAAGGTCTGCTCACCTGCCGTTGTGCACGCTGCGACCAGGGCAAAACTGGTTGCGAACAGAAATTGTTTAAGCATCAAATCTTTCTCCAGAGATCAAAACAATTTGTGTGTCTCTTAGCAAATAGGTCGAAAACCGCCTATACGAAGTCGATGACATCTTGGAGATCTGATCATGGCTTATACAGCGCCTGTTGATGACCTGGCATTCGCCCTTCAGAAGATCGCAAGGCTAGATCTTGCGACGGACCTCAGTGCCCTTGCGGCCTATGACGCTGATCTGGTGGAGCCGATCCTGGAGGAGGCCGGCAAACTCGCGCGCGATATCCTTGGGCCGCTGAACAGTTCTGGCGACAAGGCGGGGGCAACACTCGGACCCGACGGTGTGGCCGCTGCCCCCGGCTTTGCCGATGCCTATGCCGCTTTTAAAGATGGTGGCTGGATGGGCCTGTCTTTCCCCGAACAATGGGGGGGACAAGGCTTGCCCAAGGCGCTCGCGCTCGCCGTGATGGAGATGGTGCATGGATCGAACATGGCGTTCGGTTTGTGCCCGATGCTGACATTCGGAGCGATTGAGGCACTACTCGCCCATGGAACGGATGATCAGAAGGCAACCTATCTGCCAAAGCTGATATCGGGAGAATGGACCGGGACGATGAATTTGACGGAACCCCAAGCCGGTTCCGACGTTGGTGCGCTTAAAACGAAGGCGGTGCCGAACGATGATGGCAGCTACGACATCCGAGGCCAAAAGATCTACATCACCTGGGGTGACCATGACCTCACCGAAAATATCGTGCATCTTGTGCTCGCACGCTTGCCGGATGCGCCGTCTGGATCCCGAGGGGTGTCGCTTTTCATCTGTCCGAAGCGACTGGTCAATCCGGATGGGACGCTTGGCGAGCTGAACCGTCTATCCTGCATTGGTCTTGAGAAAAAATTGGGCATTCATGCCAGCCCGACCTGTGTGATGGAGTATGACGGTGCAAAGGCCTGGTTGGTTGGGGAGCCAAACAAAGGCCTGGCCGCAATGTTTACGATGATGAACTCTGCGCGCCTCAATGTGGGCCTTGAAGGGGTGGCCGTCGGCGAAGCGGCGTATCAAGAGGCTTTTGCTTACGCCCAGGAGCGAAAGCAGGGCAAAGCGCCGGGCGTCGACGGGCCAGCCCCGATCCTTCACCACGCAGATGTTCGGCGGACTTTGATGGTCATGCGCTCCCGCGTGATGGCGGCGCGGGCGATCTGTTTTGCCACGGCCATGGCGGCCGATCTTGCCGAACATGGTGAAACTGAAGAGGCGCGCAGCGACGCGAAATTGCGCGAAGAATTGCTGACCCCGATCGCCAAGGCCTGGTCAACCGACCGGGGCGTGGAGGTGGCAAGCCTTGGGGTGCAGGTGCATGGCGGCATGGGCTTCATGGACGAGACGCTGGCGGCGCAGTTTTACCGCGATGCCAGAATTTTACCGATCTATGAGGGGACGAATGGTATCCAGGCGATTGACCTTGCTGGACGCAAGCTCGCCCTGGAAGACGGGAAAGCCATGGCGCTCATGATGGGGGATGTCGAAACCACGGTCCGTGAGGCGCGCCTGACAAATGATCCACAGCTCGTTCAGATCGCGGAGCGACTGGAGGCGGCGCTCGGCGCGCTGGAGTCGGCGACCACATGGATAAGCCAAGCCATGCAAAGCGACCGGGACGCCGGGCTTTCCGGCGCGACGGATTATCTCGAACTTGCAGGGGACGTCATCGGGGGGCATTTCCTGACGCGCGGGGCGGTTGCGGCGCGTGGAAAAGATGTGGACGGGGCCATGCGGGGGCGGATGACGGCGCTTGCCGGGTATTTCGCCGAAACGACCCTTGCCGAAGCCCCCGCGCGTGTGCCGGGCATCGTCGACGGTGGAGGGGTTGTGGCCCGGTTCAGCGACGCCCTATTCGGGTAGTCCGCCCCTGGGGCGTTCGTAGATGGAAATGGGCCCATCCGGCAGCTGGCCTGTTTCGGCAAAGCGATACCCAAACTTCTCTGCGATATGGATAGAGACGGCGTGGTCTGCCTCTATGATACATACTGTGGAGGAGATCGGTATGTTGGCATCGACCCAATCGAGGGCGGCTGACAGGGCTTCGCTGGCGATGCCTCGACCCCAATGGTTTCGGGCGATGAACCAGCCTGCTTCGGGCTTGCCGACAAAGCTCGGCGTGATGGGGCGTAGCCCTTCCAGAAAGCCGATCTGACCGATGGGGTGATCGGTTTTTTTGTCCGCGATGGTCCAGTAGCCATAGCCAAGCAAGGCCCAGCCGCCGATTGACTGCTGCATCTGCTTCCAAATGTCCGCGCGAGACCGGGTCTGCGCACCGATATATCGGGTCGCGGCAGGGTCCGACCAAGCAGCGCTAAGCGGGCCTAGGTCGTCAAGCTTGCAGGCCCGGAGGCGGAGCCGCGCGGTTTCCAATATGGGAATATCGATGGATGGCCTGGCTGGAACAGGCTTTATGTCTCTCATGTGCTGCGGTGTTTTTTAAGGTGAACAAGGGCCCGGTCGAGGGCCTGTAAAAAGCTGGACCGATCAGCTTTGGAGAAAGGCGGCGGTCCGCTTGTCCGCTCTGATCCCAGCCCGGCGCGGAGGTCAGCCAAGATCGCCCGCGTTGCTATGGCCCCGCCGATAGAGTTTTCCGTAAATGGCTTGCCGGTCGGACCTATGACAGTTGCCCCTGCCTTTAGACATCTATCCGCCAACAAGATGTCGGCTGTCACAACAACCGTGTCGGGGCCGGCGAGGGCAGCAATCTTGTCGTCGGCGGCATCAAAGTCTGCGCTCACAATGAGTTGGGAGAACAGGTCATGGTCCGGAATCCGGAACCACGAATTGCTAACAACTTGAACGCTCACATGATGTCGAAGGGCCGTTCGATAAATTTCATCCTTAACGGGGCAGGCATCGCCATCGACAAGAATTTGAAGGCATGACTCAGATTTTTGCACCGGTCTCCCCCGATTAACTGACCTAAACCTCTAAAGCGCGACGTAGATCTTTATCTCGTCAAAGGCACTTACGCTGATATGGCGGGGGACGGCAATCTGGCGAGTTTGGTCCCGGGCATTTGATCCGCTGCCGAGGCTAAGCCCATGCTGCGGCTCGATTGAAATTATTACGACTCTTCCTGAGATTCGACGCATTTTTTCTGGACGCTGGGTGACCACACAGACCGCTAAATTGTTCGCGCCTGCCGCTGGGTAAGCGATTGGCGGCCCTGGTGTCGCGTGGCATAGCTTTCGCCATGACAGACGTGGCACCCCAAACGGTGAAGCGGGAAAGGCCGGTTTACCCCTTCGGCAAAACCACGCCCGAAATCGCTGAGACGATGGAAGTGGCTCCTGGCATACACTGGCTTCGTATGCCGCTTCCCTTTTCACTTGCCTGGATAAATCTTTGGCTGATCGACGATGGGTCAGCTTGGACAATTGTCGATACGGGGATGCCGCTGGAGGAGACGAAGGCAGCTTGGCAGGCGATTTTTGATCAGAAGCTTGATGGGCGTCCCGTTAAGCGCATCATCGTAACACACATGCACCCAGATCACATCGGTAATGCTGGATGGCTGCATCGTGAAACGGGCGCTGAGCTTTGGATTAGCCGTTTGGAATATGTGACGTGCCGAATGCTCTGCGCCGATACCGGCCGCGAGGCCCCAGTGTCGGCGGTTGAATTTTATCGACGCGCGGGTTGGACCACCGAGGCGCTACAAGATTACAAAGACCGGTTTGGGAGATTTGGCAAAGGTGTCAGTCCATTGCCAGACCATTTTTATCGGCTGAGGCATGGCGATACGCTCAACATGGCCGGAGCTGACTGGGACGTGATTATCGGCAATGGCCATTCACCGGAGCATGTTTGTTTGTTTTCAAAGGACCTCAATGTGCTCATCTCAGGCGACCAATTATTGCCGCGCATATCGTCCA
>JBCBAO010000234.1:0-4343 GCA_038532405.1 Pseudomonadota bacterium
ATAAACCCCGTTCGGATCCGCATTCAAAACGACAGGACCCTGGGTCTGCAATTGAAGGCGAGCAGCGATATGCGCGATCAGGGTCTTGCCTCCAAGCTGGGCAAGCCCCTTGGGCTTGGCGAAGCGACGGGAGCCGCCACCAGCCAAAATCACACAAAAAACATCTGGTCGCGCGTCTGAGACGGTCATAGAAAAGCCAATGGACGAAAATCAAAAAACCGCCGGAGCTTACACATGACTATGTCGAGGGATGCAACACATGATGCGATCGAGGCCGCGGCCTTCCGCCGGCTGCTCGCGCACCTGGATGCCCGAAAGGATGTGCAGAATATCGACCTCATGATCCTGGCTGATTTCTGTCGCAACTGCCTCGCCGATTGGTACCGCGACGCGGCAGCCGATAATGGGATCACTCTGTCGAAGGAAGACGCCCGCGAACGAGTATACGGCATGCCTTACGAAACCTGGAAATCCGAGCACCAGGCCCCCGCGACGGAAGAGCAGATCGCAGCCATGCAGACCCGCAAAACGCACCGCTAGCCCAGGCCGGGAAAGATCAGATCCCGGACCAGGACGTGCGTGACACGCCACCGGCGCTTTTCCGGATCGAAACTTCAATGCCTGTTAAATGGGCCATGCCGGACACGCGCTCGAGCGCGTCCGGTCCATCGCCTGCCAGGAGATTGACATTCGCCCCGCCAATCTTGGAAGCAACGGAAAGACCTTTGGCATGTTGATGCCCCCAGCCGTGGGGCACCGCAACAATGCCGGGCTTCAAATCCGACAAGAACTTCAAAGGCAAGCGAATGGTGGCCGTCTCGGATTGAATATCGACCGCATCGCCCTCCTCCAGGCCAAGATCCGCTGCGTCGGCCGGGTGCATATACGCATGATTGGTCTCTCGCGCCGGGCCGCTGGTAAGCGCTTCAATGTTCTGGGTCCACGAATTGTGGGTAAAGTGGTGGCGCCGGGTAATCAGCTTGAAGGGGGCTGCTTTTGCAGAAAATGATGCGAAAGCTGTCTCCAAATTCGCGGCTTCTTCAAGCAAAAGATCAGTGGCCAGATCCAGTTTTCCGGAGGCAGTCGTCAATCGGCTTTCCAGGAAAGTTCCAGGCGTTGGGCGTGGTCGGGCAACCCCTTCTGGTGTTTCGACAAGCGCTTTAAACGAGGGCTGACCGTTTGCTTTTAGAAGACGGTTCAAAATGAACTTGATCGGCAGGCTCCGCTCTCGCTTGCGGCCTATGCTGTTGAAGAATGCCAACGCGTTCAATGCCATTTGCGCAATCCGGCTGCCGAACAGGCCAACCCCCGAGGCAGCGGCGAGATCTGAATAGACTGTCGCTTCATCGCGCTGATTGCCATCAGGTGCCACAACGGCGTCCGTTGCGGAGATATAGGGTTTTGACTGGAGCCCGAGAAATAGGGGAAAGACAAAGGGCAAATCTGCCCGTTCAAGGGGAGATGTGGCGGGCAATACATAGTGCGCAAGGCTTGCCGTCTCATTTAGGTAAATGTCGGTCACCACGAGCAATTCCAGATCCGAAAACGCTTCCTTCAAACGTGCGCTGTTGGCCATCGTCAAAAGCGGATTGCCACCGGTTACAAAAAGGGCACGGATCTGATCGTCCCCCGGGGTCAGGATTTCATCGGCGAGGATGCCACCTGGAAACCCGCCATTGAGCTGTTTGAACCCACCAATGCGCGACGTGGGTTCCCGCCCCAACAACCCTTTCTTTTTCGCGAAGGCAGCGAAATCGAAGATGCCCTCCCCGATCAGCATGCCACCCTCACGGTCCAAATTGCCCGTGAGCGCAGTGATACATTCGGAAAGCCAGTGCGCCGTGGTGCCGTAGCGCCCCATGCCAAGGCCGGTTCCAGTCACGATCCCCGCGCCATCTGCAGCCAGATAGTCGGTCACCATTCCTCTTAGCGTTTCAGCATCGATCCCGGTCACGCCTTCGGTTCTTTCGGCCGGCCAAGGATCGACCAACGCCTTCAACGCCTCAAAACCGGTCATATACTTTTTGACAAGGTCCTGGCGCACGGCACCGCGGGCGATGACCTCACACAGGAAAGACAGGAAGAAAAATACATCCGCATTTGGCTCAATAAAGACATGTTGATCTGCAAGTTTTGCAGTCTCTGTTTTTCTGGGGTCAACGACGACAAGCTTTCCGCCCCGCGCAGAGATCTCCTTCAGGCGTTTCACCGGATGGGCAACCTGAAGGAAGGTCCATTTTGAAACAACGGGATTGGTTCCAATAACGAGGAGGTAATTGACCTTCTCCAGATCCGGAAAGGGCTGAAGAAACGGAAAGCCATACATTTCCGTCGCGCTTGCAAACCGGTTCGCGCAGTCCTGGGTCGCGGAGGAATAGGTATTGTGGGAGCCTATCCCCTGCATAAACCCGTTCGCGAAAATCGGGTGCAGGATGCTGAAGCCCGCTGCGGTGCCTACATACATGCCGATCGACTGGGCTGACGTCCCTCGCAGCGCTTTCACCTTGGCCCCAATCTCACGATTGGCCTGTTTCCAACTGATCGGCTCAAATCGGTCACCCACACGCTTCATGGGCGTCTGTAGGCGGTCCGGGGAAGCATACATCGCGTGCTGGTTCAGGCCTTTCATACAGGCAAACCCTTCGGTCCCGATATGGGCGCTGTTCGGCTTTATGTCGGTGATCGCGCCGGCATTGAGAGTCAATTCCAAGCCGCAGCTCGCCTCGCAGATACGGCAGAATGTATGCTTTGTGTCCATCATATCATGTCTCGGCGCTTGATTCGCCTGAGACCATGGCCGAAAGCGGCCCTGAAATCACGCCCCCTGGCGCAATTGTTATGTCAGCCCTTGAGATCTTTTTTGCACCATGCTTTCGGGCGAGACAGGCGTATCGTCCCCATCGGCAGAAGGCGAAGCACGCTTGCCGACAAATCCACGATCAACCAATTGGCTCGGCGTGATCGGTTGACTGAAATAATATCCCTGCAGCTCGCTACACCCATCCGCCATGAGCGTATCCACCTGATCGCGTGTCTCGACCCCCTCGGCGGTGGAGTGAATGCCGAGACTTGCCGCCAGCCCGGTGACAGCTTTCACGATGGCGCGGCACTCATTGCTCTCATCCATGGACTGGACGAAGGATTTATCGATCTTGATCTTGTCGAACGGAAACATCGTCAAATAGGTCAGTGAGGAATATCCAGTCCCGAAATCATCAAGGGCGATGCGCACACCAAGGGATTTCAGATCGCGCAGGCTGCTCATGGAGTCGTCGCTATCGTCCAGC
The DNA here is from genome assembly GCA_038532405.1 of Pseudomonadota bacterium. GTDB lineage: Bacteria > Pseudomonadota > Alphaproteobacteria > Caulobacterales > Hyphomonadaceae > CALLCD01. The sequence goes on from JBCBAO010000234.1 coordinate 3,288, forward strand.
AAAACAGTCTCAGTGATCTCAAATTCAACCCGGCCCGGTGCGATACCGCTGATGGCGAGGGCTTGGGCGACAATGCTCACAATTCCCTTATGCTTAACCTGGCGAGGCGAGAGGTTGATGGAGATACCAGCATCACTGTCCCAACTTGCAGCCTCTATCATTGCTGTTCGAATAACCCATTCGCCAATGCCGACAATCATGCCGGTTTGCTCGGTCAGGTTTATGAACTCATCTGGCGAAACCAAACCGCGCTTGGGATGCTGCCACCGCAAGAGGGCCTCGCAGGATTTCAGCTTCCCGGTTACGGTATCAATGAGCGGCTGGTACCGAAGAACGAATTGGCCGTCCCGCAGCGCATGCCTGAGGTCTTGCTCCAGCTGGCGGCGCGCTTGGGCCTCAACATCCATCGCCGCTTCAAAGTAACAGGCGTTTGCCCTGCCCTCAGTTTTCGCTCGGTACAGGGCAAGGTCTGAAAATTTCAGAAGGTTTGACGCTGTGTCAGCATCATCGGGGCAGAATGCGCCGCCGATACTGGCACCGATCTTCAACACATGCCCGGCGACCTCGACGGGCTCGTCCAAATCTTCCAGCAAAGCATCGCAGAGGGCCATAACTTCGCGGCGCGATGAAAAATCCGTCAGCAGAATGGAAAATTCATCGCCGCCTGTGCGGGCAACTAAGCCCCTATCGCCCACATGGTTTTTCATAATATCAGCGGCTCTACGGAGAGTACGATCACCGACATCGTGCCCATGCTCATCGTTCACGAGTTTGAAGAAATCGAGATCAACCGTCAGCATGCAGAAGCCCTTCTGCGTGGTCTGTTGACGATATAGGCAACGCTCCAGGGTCTCGTTAAACTTCGCGCGGTTTGGCAGGTCGGTCAGGGCGTCATAATGGGCAAGATAGGCGATCCTGGCATCAGCGATCCGAGCCTCCGTGACATCGGAGATAACGCCCCGAAATCCGTTAAATTTATCGGCCCGGTAGACCGGTTTTCCCGAGACATTCCACCACCTGTTCTCACCCTTGATACGGGGCGAAATCAAACGGTCG
>JBCBAO010000235.1:0-4322 GCA_038532405.1 Pseudomonadota bacterium
TGTGTATTCTGTTTGCGGCGAGGCCGCTTGAGGGCCGCGTGCTCGTTTGGATTGGGCTGATATCCTACACGCTCTATCTTTGGCACTGGCCAATACTGAAAACCCTTCAGGCTTTTCTTGGCGACCCGGACGACTGGCAGCTGGCCCTTGCAATTCTATTTGCGCTCGGCCTGTCCATCGCAACCTATCGGTTTGTGGAGCGCCCAATCCGCTATGGCGTATCCGTCGCTTCGAACAGAACTCTGCTCTATTTGGCTTCAGCTATGTCCGCGCTCTTACTGGTTGTGGGGGTAAATATTCGCACCAGCGATGGATTTCCGGCGCGAATTCCAGATGCATTTCTAACGCTTCAGGAAACAGGTCCGGACCAGCGCGGCGAAGGCCTCACATGCGGCCGGCCCACGGACATCGTGCAGCAAGCCACCGGTCTCGATTTGTTTTCAGGAGACGCATTTGCTGGCCTGCACGTTTGCGCTTTTGGAGATCGCTCAAGACCGGCGGTCGATGTCCTCTACTGGGGCGATAGCCATCTCGGGGCAATTGTTCCTGAACTTGGGGCTCGTTTTTCTGGTCGGGAGGAACATGGACTGATGGTTGCGCTGCCAGCGTGTCCGCCGCTGCCGGACGTTGCTTGGACAAAATCATCGGCGCGCGCTGCCCAGCTTTGTGCTGATCTTTATGAAGAGATGCGAACCCTCATTCAAAGGGCCAAGCCAAGGCGAACCGTTTTGGTTGCCCATTGGGACACATATGCGACTGAAGGCGGCCAAGGACCTGGAGCCCTTCGACCAGTCGGCGGCGTAGGACCCAGCGGAGACATTTTACCTGTTGAGATCGAGCGTATGGTTTCCGAGCTGGCTGAGATAACGGATTTATTTGTTTTGCTTGACGTGCCGACGCATGATTTGGACGTGCCCGATGCCCTTGCAACCTCATTACGTTGGCCTTGGCTGCCAAAGCCAAATTGGGTGACCCGTCAAGAGATTGAAGCAAACCGCCAGTCCTATCTGCCCATACTCATATCTGCTGAGGGGCGCGATGCGCTCACTCTGCTCGACCCCTTCGAAACCTTCTGCCCCGTAGAGCAGTGCCTCGCGGAGATCGATGGTGTGCCACTTTTCTACGATCACAGCCATGTGTCGGCACGGGGTGCAGCTCTCCTATTTGACGGTGTTCCACAGCTTGTTGGGCCGGACTAGGCTTTGCGAGCAATCCACGTCTTGCTGTCTGTGCAAGATTGGAAGATTGTCGAAGGATATGAGCCATCCATCCGACCTTTCCCTGGAAGATGCCCGCGCGCTGCTGCATCGTATTTATGGATATGAGGCTTTCCGCGGACTTCAGGAAACGGTGATCTCTGACGTATTGGCTGGGCGTGATGTCCTTGCCGTTTTGCCGACCGGTGGCGGCAAAAGCTTATGCTATCAAATCCCAGCCATGTTACGGGCGGGCTGCGGACTGATCGTTTCGCCTTTAATTGCATTGATGGCGGACCAAGTGGACGCCTTGAAAGCGCTTGGAGTGCGCGCCGAACGGTTAGATTCCAGTCTCGATTTTGAGGCGAAACAGGCAGCCCTCGCCGCAGCTGAGCAGGGTGAGATGGATATGCTCTATGTTTCGCCTGAAGCCCTGGCAACGGGGCTCGTCAACCGCTTAGCAAAATTAAAGATCTCCCTCATCGCCGTAGACGAAGCACACTGTGTCAGCCAATGGGGACATGACTTCCGCCCCGACTATCGTGCACTCGGAAGACTAAAAACACTGTTTCCCGGCATCCCTCGAATCGCTGTTACAGCAACCGCTGACAAGAGAACGCGTTCGGATATTCTGGAACAGCTCGACTTAACAGAGCCAAATTCCCACGTGGCAAGCTTCGACCGACCAAACCTCACCCTGGCGGCCGAAGCAAAGAGTGGGAACAGGACCGACCGTGTTGTCGCCCTTGTTCGCGCCCGCAAGGGGCAGCCAGGTATTGTCTATGCCGCTACACGCAAGGCGACCGAACAATTGGCAGATGCCCTTATGCGCGCCGGGATGCCCGCGCTCGCTTACCATGCAGGGCTTGAGGCAGATGTCCGGGCAAAGCGGCAGCGGCAATTCCTCTTGGAAGAGGGCCTCGTTATGTGTGCCACCGTTGCCTTTGGCATGGGGGTGGACAAGCCGGATGTGCGGTTTGTGATTCACGCCGATCCACCGAAGACGATCGAGGCGTATTGGCAGGAGGTTGGCCGCGCCGGGCGGGACGGCGCACCGGCGGAGGGTGTGGCGCTCTATGGTCCTTCTGATATGGCCCGTCTGCTTGCCTGGACGTTCGAGAGCGATGCGGTCGATGAGATCAAACAGGTGCAGCTTGGAAAGACCCGGGCCCTGTTTGCATTTTTCAATGGCGATGCCTGTCGGCGCGGCGCTGTGAGAACCTATTTCGGTGAGGAGAATGTTGAGCCTTGCGGGGTATGTGACTCGTGTCTTCGGGACGCGGGCGAAACATTCGATGCAACTCGGCTTGCGCAAATGGCTGTTTCGGCGGTGCTCAGAACAGGCCAGCGGATCGGCCGGGGACGTCTGATCGTTCATTTGCGAGGCGAAGCGAAGGACGGCTTTGATGAGGACCTCGCCGCACTTTCAACCTATGGAATTGGCGCTGATCTGTCCAAGGCAGGTTGGGGGGCTGTGTTCGATGAGTTGATGTTCAGCGGCTTGCTGGCGGAGGGCGGCGAGGCTATGCGGCCGGTGCCAGTCGTCCCAGACGCAGATGCTGCACGAGCCCTTTTTAAAGGGGAGACAAAAGTCACTTTACGCGCCGATCCAGCCGCGCGTCGCCCAGCTCGGCGATCCCGGGGGGCGAGGACGAGCCCCGCGATTGCTGAGATGTCCGCCGACGAAAACTTGCTGTTCGAGGCTTTGAGGTCCTGGCGCCTTGAAACCGCAAAGGCCCAGGGCGTGCCGCCCTATGTCATTTTCCACGACAAGACCTTGGCCGAGATTGCCATGGCCCGGCCCAGCAGCGCTGCGGCGCTGCGGGAGATAAGCGGCGTCGGTGAGAAAAAAGCGACCCGGTATGCTGAAGCTGTGGCCGAAATTATCGCCCAGGCCGCATAAGGCCCCGCCAAAGGCCAGTCCGCCTTTATTCAGCGGAAATACCGCGCTTTGTGGTCAAATAGGTCGCAAAGCTCGCCAACCAGTGGCTTCCGGAATAGTGCTCATCCGAGACTGCGGCGATCCCTGTATCCCGATGCAGCTGTGAAGCGGCCATAAGGGATGCGATCCGGGGGTCGCTTTCTGGCAGAGCGCTTGCGATCCCCTCTAGGGCCCAAGCCCGCGATAGGTTGACCCCGTCCAAGTGGACAAGCTTGCCGTCGGACGCGTCCAAAACAATGCCGGGCTCCAGCCAATCTGCGAGACCCGTAACCGGTATCTGCGGCAAGAAATCGTCGAGCCAAGCCGAAAACTCGGTTTCGGATAAGACCCGTCTCATTAGGTCTGCCTCCATCAGACAAGGAGAGAGGAAGTCCTCGCCAGACGGCTCATAGGCGAGCGGGCAATTCGCGTCGGCGCTATGAAAGGCGATGGTTTTGTTCACAAGGGCGCTTTCAAGCGACTGGTCCCCGACGCCGCGCGCATAGTCGATCATCAGACCGAACGCAAAGGCCGTTTGATTATGGGTGCCAAGCCGTATGGGATAGGAGAGTTTGGGAAGCCAGTTCTTGATCTGCTCAACAATCGCAGCCTCCAGCGGGCGCAGGGTCTCGCGCCAGGCCTTCAATTGCGGGTCCGTACTTTCTTCGAGTTCCAAAACAAGCTGCAAATACCAGGCAATCCCATAGGGCCGCTCAAAAGATGCTCGGCCTTCTGACACATAATAGTCCAGTTCCGTTGCAAGTTTGCTGGCTGTAAAACTCTTATCGAGGGCCGCACGAACGCTTTCTGCCAACACGCTGCCTGGGGCGGTATTCAAGAGGCGGACCAGCAACCAATGCCCGTGGACTGACGAGTGCCAATCGAAACAGCCATAAAAAGTAGGGGTAAGTTCGCTTGGCGGTTTCACATCGCTTGAAGACTGCATCACATGGCTGATTTTATTCGGGTATTCCCGGTGAATACAATCAAGCGCCAGGGTCGCAAATCGGTCTTCTAATGTGACAGGATCTGGCCGCCGGATGGTTTCAGATTGCTCTATTGTTATGTCCTGTGCAGATGCGACTGTATGGTCGTCACTTTCAGGGTTTGAACAGCCGGCGAGAAGCAACGCTCCCATCGCCCAACGAAACACGATCATATCAAGACCTCTGCTTAGGTTTAACCACGATCCAAAGCATAAGGTG
>JBCBAO010000236.1:0-4322 GCA_038532405.1 Pseudomonadota bacterium
CGTTTTGCAGGCTTGCAAAGCGCGCTTTGACACGAAGGTTGAGGAGATCAGGACCGCCGATGAAACTGTCACCTTCAAACTCCCACGTATTCTGGCAGAAGAAAAACGACCATAAAAAAGCCCTCCACGGCAAACGCGGAGGGCTTTGTTACGTGATAGGCGCTGCCCTTTAGTAGGGGGAAACACCGAGGGATTCGACCGTTGAAACGGTCAGATACCCAACAGGTAGCCCGTTTGCCCGCTGGTAAGCTTCCATGGCTTGCAGTGTCGCGGGGCCAAATGCACCGTCAACTGGGACGTCATACCCGGCCGTGGTGAGTGCGCGCTGAACTTCGCTGACCTTTGCGGTCGTTGTGTTTGTATCACAGAGCACTTCTCGCCACTCCAGGCCGCCACCGCCTGTTACGACCCGCTTTTCAACGGTCTTATATGTCGCTGGAATAACAGTGACCTGCTCCTGCGCATCGGTCACAAGCACTTGTTTTGTAACGGTTTCGTAGACGGCAGGAATCACTTCCTCGACGACTTGCGGTGGCTGGGCCACAACTTCGCGCGATACTGTGGTGGTCACGGCGGGAATAACCCGTGTTTCCGTGGTTTCCGGCGTCGCAATACGGGTCCGTGTAACTGTATCGTATTGCGCGGGCACCTCTACGCGGCAAAGCAGCTCACCGGTCGCTTGTTCGCCATTGCCACCCTCGTTGCCCGTTCCCGCGGCTCCGCGGCCAAACAAACCAGCCCCTGGTTTCCAGGTCGAATAGGCCGGGCGAACGAGAACCTGCTCGGTATAGGTCTCGAACGTTGCCGGAACGACAACGGTTTCGGTGCGCTCAGGCTCCACAACAACCGTTTCGGTGACAGTCTCATAAACCGCTGGAATCGTACGGAAAACCGTCGTTTCTTCCTTAACGAGGACCTGCTCCGATACAGTCTCATACTGGGCCGGAATGACTGAAATTTCCTGGGTTTCCGGACGATCGACGACCTGCTCGGTCACAATCTCTGTGGTTTCAGGAATCAAAACGCGGGCAAAGCATTCACCCGGGTCGGCGCTTGGTGGATAATCCGCACCTTGTGCAATGGCGGCACCACAAAACGCAATCGCGGCACCTGATGCAAATAGCATCTTTTTCATAACTAACTCCCCTTATCGTTCCCCACGGATGAACCTTAAGGAACATCGGCTTTATAACTCGGACGGTGCAAGCTGCATCCATCCGCTAAAAGCATACGATCTAGAGCCACCAAACCATATGCTTACTCATGCTTAGCCCAGACAAATACATCGTACCAGCCGTCACGTGCGTTTGACCAGGATTGGTCAAACTGCCTGATTTGCCGCCCGAAACTCGGCCAATGGCTTTCATTCCAGGCAAAATGCGTTATCCACGCGGGCTTCCATCCCACGTTGGCCTAGAAAGCCAGAGCTGCCTAATTAAAGGATATCCAGAATGATCGAACGCTATGCGCGCCCAGACATGGTCGCGATCTGGTCCCAAGCTAGCAAATTCGGCATCTGGCTTGAAATCGAGACCTTGGCCGCTGAGGCAATGGAAGCCCTGGGCCAAATTCCGAAGGGCGTTTCGGCGGCTGTTCGCGCACGCGGCGGCTTTAACATCGACCGGATCGACGAGATTGAACGTGAAGTGAAACATGACGTCATCGCCTTCCTGACCAGCGTGAGTGAACATGTCGGCGAGGAGGCGCGCTATCTGCACAAAGGCCTCACCTCATCCGATGTGTTGGATACCTGTTTCGCAGTTCAACTGAAGCAGGCGAGCGATCTCCTGCTTGTCGGCCTGGACCGCGTGCTGAACGCGCTGGAGACACGCGCCAAAGAGCATAAGCTGACACCGACAATCGGGCGTAGCCACGGCATCCACGCTGAACCCGTCACATTTGGCCTAAAACTCGCCGGCTACTACGCCGAGTTCAAAAGAGCGCGCCGACGCCTCCTTACAGCGAGAGACGAGATTGCGACCTGCGCTTTGTCCGGAGCTGTCGGCACCTTTGCGAATATCGATCCACGGGTTGAAGCACATGTTGCCGAACAGCTTGGTTTAACCCCTGAACCCATCTCAACCCAGGTCATACCGCGGGATCGACATGCCATGTTCTTTGCCACCCTTGGTGTCATCGCATCCTCGATCGAGCGCTTGGCCACCGAAGTGCGCCATCTCCAGCGCACCGAAGTTCTGGAAGCAGAGGAGTTCTTTTCGTCGGGCCAGAAAGGGTCATCGGCGATGCCCCACAAGCGCAATCCGGTATTAACCGAAAATCTAACGGGCCTTGCCCGACTTGTCCGCTCCGCTGTGACGCCTGCCATGGAAAATGTGGCGCTCTGGCACGAGCGAGACATTTCGCATTCTTCAGTGGAACGCGGCATTGGACCGGATGCTACGATACATCTCGACTTCGCCCTGCATCGATTGGCAGGGGTGATTGAAAACCTCATGGTCTACCCAGACAGGATGCAGGCCAATATGGATCGTCTCGGCGGGCTGCATAATTCCCAGCGCGTGTTGCTGGCCCTCGTCGAGAAAGAGGTCAGTCGGGAAACGGCCTATCGCCTGGTACAACGCAACGCGATGCGGACATGGGCCGGTGAAGGCGCGTTCCTTGATTTCCTCAAGGCAGACAGTGAAGTTACAGAACGGCTAACGGACCAAGAACTCACATCCCTGTTCGATATGGAGTATCACCTCGCCCAGATCGACGCTCTGTTCGACCGCGTTTTTTCATCGACCGACGGCTAAAAACCTTGCACGTTTGGACCGCACGACCACCGAGCCTGCGGGACAGCAAATAGGCAGACATATGAAACTCTTTTTGCCCCTGATTTTGGCGACCTGTTTTTCGTTTTCAGCCGCTGCCGACCCTGTTGTTAAGGTGATCTATTTTACAGCCGACTGGTGCGCCAATTGCCGCGCCTTTGAACCCATTCTGGAAGACGCGCTAGACACGTTCCCAGATGGCGACATTGAGCGGGTCGATATCGATCTGACGCGATCCACGCAGCGCTTCAGTGACGAAGAGCGGCGCGCTACGTGGCGCGGAGCTTTTGATACTGCAATGGCGCACGATGTTGCATACCTTGTCGACTGGTTTGGAAACCGGACGGGTATCGCCGTGGTTGTTGCTGCCGACAATGGCGAACCCATCAACTGCCTGCAACGTCCGCTGGACGCCAATCAGGTAACCGGTCGCCTGCGCGAAGCCATGATTTTTTCGAGGCGGCGGGCACCCGGAACACGAATGCCGGACGGCCCGGAATGTCCAGCTCCGACGCGTTGAACCTTGTAAAGGTGAGCACCTAGGCCTCGCTTTCGACCTGCTCGCGGGCAATTGGCAAGAGCTCCGCCATATGTTCGCGAATTCGGGCGTCACTGCGGTCAACGCCTTTGGCATCAAAATCGGCGCGCACTTTGCGAAACACGTCATCATCGCCTGGCTCTTCAAGGTCGGACATGACCACAGTCTTGGCATAGGCTTCGGCATCCGATCCCGTCAGGCCCATCAGATCGGCGGCCCAGAGGCCAAGCAGCTTGTTCCGGCGGGCCATCACTTTAAAATCTGCCGCGGCATCCATGGCAAATTTTGCCTCTTCGCCTCGTTTCCGATCGTCAAATTGCGACATGACTAAACTCCTGAATAGATTGTTGGGCGGGTATAGCCGTGCCAGCGTTGCTTTATCAATCGCCTCATTTCCATAAGGCAGTGATTTTCGGGGTTTGTCGCAGGTGCTTCTGGCTGTAGGGTCCGGCGCTTCTTGAGAAATTGGGTGTTCACACCCCTGTTCCTGGCCGGGAGGGCCCAACGGATGTCACGTCGCCGAATGATCTATGAAGGCAAAGCCAAAATCCTCTATGAAGGGCCAGAACCCGGCACACTTGTTCAATATTTCAAAGACGATGCGACGGCCTTCAACGCCGAAAAAAAGGCTGTGCTCGATGGCAAAGGTGCCCTGAACAACCGCATTTCAGAATTCATGATGACGCGGCTCGGTGATATCGGAATCCCGAATCACTTCATCAAACGCCTGAATATGCGTGAGCAGTTGATCAAAAAAGTCGAGATCATTCCGCTGGAAGTTATCGTGCGGAATGTCGCTGCTGGAACACTCTCCAAGCGGCTTGGCATCGAAGAAGGTGAACCGCTTCCACGCGCCATTGTCGAGTTCTGCTACAAAAAGGATGAGCTCGGCGATCCACTTGTGGCGGAGGAACATATTTCGGCGTTTGGATGGGCGAGCCCGGCTGAGATTGATGATATGATCTCCCTCGCCTTGCGCGCAAATGATTTCATGTCTGGCCTCTTTGCAG
>JBCBAO010000237.1:0-4285 GCA_038532405.1 Pseudomonadota bacterium
CGGGAAAATCTGGATCTGAACCACAGACCAATTGACAGGACGGACGGGCGGGTTCGGGTCCAGGCGCGCCAGACCTACTCGTTTACAATTGCATATAAATTGGGGTGGGAACCAAGCAAATCGGCCGCCCTCGTCGAAGATGGCGTTCAAATTCTGGCCACCCAATGCCGCCGTTCTGATGGGCTGTTTGGCCGGCGCATCGCAACTGATGGGAGCGGGCTGACGAGCGACGAAGCCGATCTATACGATACCGCCTTTGCGCTCTTTGCGCTGGCCCACGCCAAGCCAGTGGTCGACACATCAGACCTCATTGAGGAAACGCTTTTGGCCCTGGATAGCCACCTCGCGGATCCAATGGGAGGATATCGAGAGGCGCTTCCTCGGCCCCTCTACAGGCTACAAAACCCCCATATGCATCTCTTTGAGGCTTGCCTCGCCCTGTTTACTGCCGATGGCAACCGCGCGCATCTGGACCGCGCTTCGCAGCTCGGCGATCTTTGCCAAACGCGGTTTATCGATCCCAAAACCGGCACGCTCGGCGAGCGGTTCGATACCGATTGGATGATCCCTGCTGGTTTGGACGGCGGCACGGTTGAGCCGGGCCACCACTTTGAATGGGTTTGGTTATTCGCCGAATATGCAAAGCTCGCAGAGGTCGAAATCGCGCCGGAAGCAGATCAACTCTACAAATTCGCTTGCGCCACACTCGACGCAGACGGGCGCGCTATCCAAGCAACAGACCGCGCAGGTCTGCCGGCAGACGCCTCTCGTCGCACATGGCCACAAACCGAGGCCCTTAAAGCCCATTTGCTTATGTTCGCCCGTGGAGATGAAGCTGCAGGCCGGCTCGCGACCCTGAGCTTTGATACACTGATGGATGAATATCTGACACCAGAAGGCGGCTGGATTGATCACTATTCGGCCGATGGGCAAGTGCTCGCAAAATCGATGCCTGCATCCACGCTTTATCACATTCTTGCGGCACTGAATTATCTCATCGATATGGTCGACCCTTGAATTGACCGGACAAACCCGCAACAAGGCTCCGTTATTATTGTCTTGTCTGGAGATCCCCAATGCCTCAACTCGCCCTTCTGCGCCATGGCCAGAGCCAATGGAATCTCGAGAACCGATTTACCGGATGGTGGGACGTCGACCTGACCGAAAAGGGGGAGACTGAAGCAAGGGGCGCTGGACGATTGCTGAGGGATGAAAATGTAGCGTTTGACGCAGCCTTCGTCAGCCTTCAAACGCGCGCCATTCGAACACTCTGGCTGGCCCTGACAGAAATGGACTGCTGCTGGTTGCCGGTAACCCGCAACTGGTGTCTGAACGAGCGCCACTATGGAGGTTTGACGGGACTAAATAAAGCTGAGACCGCGGCCAAGCATGGCGACGAACAAGTTCATATTTGGCGGCGGTCCTATGATGTCCCACCCCCGGAAATGGAAAAAGGATCGACTTATGACCCCTCCGTCGACCCGCGGTATAACGGGATCGATGTTCCGATGACGGAAAGCTTGAAAACAACACTCGATCGCGTGCTGCCCTATTGGCAGGACGCAATCGCACCGCGCCTTGGCGAGGGCCAATCGATCTTGATTGCCGCCCATGGCAATTCCCTACGTGCCCTTGTCAAACACTTGTTTGATGTGCCGGACGATACGATTACGAGCATAGAAATTCCTACAGGCAATCCGCTCCTGATCGACCTATCGTCCGACCTTGAACCGACCGCGGCACGTTATCTCGACAATAGCCGTGCCAAACCATTGCCTGCAGGTAAATAAGCAACCGATGTCGATACCAAACCTCACCTTGAGATGTGTTGCTCCTGATGCGGTGGGCATCCTTGCCGGTGTCACGGGGTTTCTTGCCGAGCGCGGCCTGAATATTGCGGAAAGCCACGATTATGCTGCGCCTGAAACAGCTCGGTTTTTTATCCGTGCCGAGATCTCTCCCGGCAAGACACCCCTGGATATCAATCGCTTCACCGCTGACTTTGACGCGTTGGCGACCCGCTTTGATATGGACTGGTCGCTTAGATCCGTGGCCGCGCGGCCAAAGACACTGATCCTCGTTTCCAAAGCGGACCACTGCCTGAATGATCTCCTCTATCGGCAACGGCGCGGGCGCCTGGCCATCGATATTGCCGCCATCGTTTCCAATCACCCAGATGCCAAATGGCACGCTGATCGAAACGATCTGCCCTTTGTCCATATTCCTGTTTCACGAGAAACCAAGCCGGCGGCAGAAGATCGTCTGCGAGCCTTGATTGCGGAGACGGGGGCCGAGCTTATTGTGCTCGCGCGGTATATGCAGGTGCTTTCCGATGAGTTGTGCCGGGATCTTGCTGGACGATGCATCAATATCCACCATTCCTTCCTTCCAAGCTTCAAAGGTGCAAAACCCTACCACCAAGCTTTTGATCGCGGGGTTAAACTGATTGGTGCCTCGGCCCACTATGTGACCGCGGACCTCGATGAAGGACCCATCATCGCCCAGCAGGTGGAGCCGATCGACCATCGGGCAACACCTGCGAAAATGATCGCCCAGGGGCGCGATATCGAAGCGCGGACCCTTGCCCGCGCGGTTGCCGCCCATGCGGAAGGCCGGATCTTTCTCAACGGGGCAAGGACAGTTGTTTTCGAATGAGCCAGGCGGATACAAAACACATGGCACGCGCCCTTTTGCTGGCCCAGGGACAGAGGGGGAGAACGGGCAAGAACCCAGCGGTGGGGTGCGTTATTACCGGGGCGGATGGACAGGTTTTGTCAGAAGCAGCAACGGGTGACGGGGGCACCCTCCATGCTGAACAACTGGCTTTGGACTTCCTTGGCGGGAAAGCCCCCGGCGCGACAGCCTATGTGACCCTCGAGCCCTGCAGGGCAAGGTCTACCGATGGCCAATCCTGTTCGGAGCGGTTGCTGAGCGCTGGGATCGCCCGGCTCGTCTGCGCGATCCAGGATGTCCATCCAAACGGTGCCGGTGGGCTAGAGCGATTGAGAACAGCTAACATTGCTGTTGAAACCGGCCTATTGGCCGACGAAGCAGAGATCCTCTACGCCGATTTTTTCGCAGCAAACCGCGCCTGATCTACCCGGCTCTCAACCCGTAAAATTCTTGAAAATATCCTCTGCCGATAGGTCCTTGTCGCTATCCTCTGCAGCAACTTCGGTATCAAATGGCTTTGCATCACCGACGGGTGCAAGACCTGGACCTTGGGTCTCCGCCTGGCGCTCAGCTTCAAGCTTCCGGCGCTTGTCGGCCGACTTTGCGATGATTTCATCCAGTTCAATTTGAGAACAGAGCCCCAGAGTAACCGGATCGACGGGCTTGATATTTTGAGCATTCCAATGGGTGCGATCCCGCACATTGTTAATTGTCGATTTGGTGGTCCCAATCAGCTTGCCGATTTGGGCGTCGGTAACCTCCGGGTGATTCCGGATAAACCAGGCGATGGCATCCGGCTTATCGGCCCGGCGGGCAACAGGCGTATAACGTGCGCCCTTACGTTTCGGCTGAGGGATATGGGCGATCTTGGACGCTGCAACCTTCATCCGGTAATTTTCGTCCGCCTCGCCGCGCTTGATCTCATCGCGCTCAAGCTCACCGCCGGCAATGGGATCAACACCGCGCATGTTCTCGGCAACATCCCCATCGGCGATGCCTTTGACTTCGAGATGATGCAAGCCGCAAAATTCGGCAATTTGATCGAAGGTCAAGGTTGTATTGTCGATCAGCCAAACGGCGGTCGCTTTGGGCATCAGAATATCAGCCATGGCAAGTCTTTCCCTTAATGAACCGGCCCGCAAAAATGCGAGGCCCGGCACATCGGCCGGGCGGGGAGAGCCGTGATAATTAGGCTCTTACACGAATTTATATATGCTGTTGTGTCCACTTTGGAAAGTGGTTTCGGCCAGCCCTTATGTCCAGGTCAGTATGATTTTACCGATATGGCCACCGGCGGTCATGCGCGCGTGGGCAGCCTCAGCCTCATGGCTGGGAAACTGGCTGTCGAGAACGGGTTTGATTGCTCCAGACACAATCTCGGGCCAGAAACGCGCCTGTACCTCGGACCGGATGCGCGCCTTTTCAGGTGCCGGGCGCGCGCGCAGGGTCGTGCCTGTCAAAATGAGACGCTTCAACATAAGCGGCAAAAGGTTCACCTCGACTTGGGCACCATTCATATAGGCAATGTTGACGATCCGCCCGTTTGTGTTGGCGATTGAAATATTTTTCTGAACATATTCGGCACCGACCATGTCCAAGGTCACATCAACGC
>JBCBAO010000238.1:0-4267 GCA_038532405.1 Pseudomonadota bacterium
CCCCGGCGTTGGCGTTTCCATAAACTCTGCCCAGGCTACAATGAAAGGCGCACGTTCGCGCAGCCAGGTTCCGCCCGTTGGATCGAGCAGCATTTGCTGGAATTGACCGGCAAGCGCAAAATCCGCCGATGATGGGTGGCCGCCGAAAACGAACAGATGTTTTTCAAGGTGGCTGTTAAACAGGGTCGCAAACCGATGGAACGATGCTGTGATGACCGGTGCATTCTCCGGCGTCGCACCGACAATCGGAAGGCGCTCGCCCATGCGCGAGACGATGGACGCCTTGGCTTCGCGTCGTTTGGCTGGCGGTTTGCCGGATAAGATCTGTTCTAGAACACGGGTTGCTGCGGCATCGCGGTCCGGGCTTTGCCCCCAGCGATTGAGGAACATCGCTTTGTTCAGCCACTCATCGGCATAATCCTCCAGCAACAAAGCGATGGCGCGGCAGGCGGGATCATCCGGCATGGCGGGAGGCGTGGCTATTTTCTTCTCCAGGGTTACCAGCATATTGGTGGAGTCCTGGCTTGCCTTTCCATCTGGCGCGATCAGAAGGGGGATCGTTGGCAGCACCGCATGGCGGTTGAACTCCGCTTCCGTGGCGCTGGAGCGTTGAACCCAATCGAACGCCGCGCCTTTATAGCGCAGGAATGATCTGACTTTGAGCGAATAGGGAGAGGTCTCCGCTCCAAATAGGCGATAGGATGTGGGCATGGGTCTTTTATCTCCCGCTGGAATCGTCCGGGGTGTCCTAGGGGAGCGCGACGTCTATGCCAAGTGCCCTTTGCCTCAGCGCGCAGTTATGGCTAAGCAGGATGTGGGATGAGGAGTTCGCTGAATGCGTGTAATGCACGTCATGGCTGGCGCGCCTGAGGGCGGCGCTGAAAACATTATGCTGGAATCTGTCCTGGCGCTCGCCGAGGCTGGTCTCAACCAGTTCGTGGTCACTCGGCCACAGAATACGTTTCGCCTGGAATCCTTCGCGAATGCCGGGATTGGCTACGCGACCTGCAGTTTCAACACGGCTTGGCCCTTTCCGACGCGGCGCAAGATTGTCCAGGCAGCTGAGCGGTTTAAGCCCGATGTCATCGAATATTGGATGGGTCGGGCAGGGCAATTCGCGCCGGATAAATACCGAAAAAAATCAATTGCTTGGTATGGTGGGTATTACAAGCTGGAGCGGTTCCGTAATTGCGATTGGCATATCGGGCTGACGAAGGATCTGTTGCGCCACATCCGCGAGCAGGGGGTGGCTGAAGACCGGTCGATGATTGTGCATACCTATGCCGACTTCCAGCATTCGCGCCCAGTTGACCGGGCAAGCCTCGATACGCCGGGCGATGCGCCCGTAGCCCTCGCCTTGGCGCGTTTGCATGAAAAAAAGGGGCTCGACACCCTGTTGGACGCGGCCAAGCAAATCCCGGAATTATATGTCTGGATTGCGGGGGACGGCCCTCTTGAAGCGGCGCTGAAGGCCCAGTCGCGCGCCCTTGGCCTAGATGGGCGCGTAAGATTCCTCGGGTGGCGCAATGATCGCGGCGCGTTGCTGGCGGCGTGTGATCTCGTCGCTTTTCCTTCGCGCTACGAACCGTTCGGGACCGTCACCGTAGATGCCTGGGCGGCGAGCCGTCCCCTTGTCGCCGCCGACGCCGTTGGACCTGCGGCTTATATCGAAAATGGTGTATCTGGCCTCGTCGTTGCGAAAAATGATGACGAAGCCCTTGCAACCGCCATGCGGCGGGTCATCGATGACAGTGAATTTGCGCAGAAACTCGTTGCCGGCGGGCGAGCGGCCTATGAGGCGCAATTCACCAAAGCGGCCTTCCAGCGGGACTCACTTGCTGCCTATGAAACGGTGATCGAGGCGAGCAAGGGCTGATCGCTTAAACCTCTCGCGTCTCGTCGACGCTGTGGGCTCTCAAATGGCGCTCGACGATTTGGATATCTGCCAAGGCAGCGCGCCAGGGCACCATGTGGGGTTGCTTGAAATGGGCGTCTAGTGCGTCCCAGCTTTCCCATCGCTCCAGGACGCGTATGATCCGCGGATCGAGCACATCGATCGCATAGGTATAGTCGATACAGCCCCCCTCGGCCCGGCTCGCAGCGACCTGGGCCTTCGCGGCCGCACGTATGGTTTCAAAGTCCCTGGCATCTGCCATCCGAACATGCCCCTCAACGATGATCACGCAGGTTTCTCCGCGAGCCAGGGCATTGCGAGGGCGCGGGTTTCTTCGAAACTTTCGATAGCCGCTTCCCGTTTCAGGCTTTGGCCGATCTCGTCGAGGCCTTCCAACAGATTGGCTTTGCGTCCCGGATCAATGTCGAAGGTGTGGGTTTCACCGCCTGGTGTTGTTATGGTTTGGCTTTCCAGATCAACCGTGAACACGTGGTTGCCGCCGCCGGCCTGGGCCGCCAGGGCTTCAACAATTTCTATTGGCAGCGCAATCGGCAGGATGCCGTTCTTGAAGCAGTTATTGTGGAAAATGTCTGCAAAGCCGGGGGCAATCACACAGGTGATGCCCTGGTCGACCAGGGCCCAGGGCGCATGTTCCCGCGACGAGCCACAACCGAAATTTTCTCCCGCGATCAAAATACTTGCGCCGGCATAGGCCTGCTTGTTGAGAACGAAATCCTGATTGGGTGATCCATCGGGGTTGGTTTTCAGCTCATGGAACAGGCCTTTGGAGAGCCCCGTCCGCTCCGTCGTTTTCAGGAACTGTTTCGGGATGATCATGTCGGTATCGACATTCGCCATGGGCCGCCCCTTTTCGAGGAGTGGGGCGGCTGTGCCGGTGAGGTGTGTAAACGCTTTCATAGGGTGACGTTTACGCGGGTGCGTGGCTTATGAAAAGCGTCGGCACCTCCAGGCTTCCATTTCGCACGGTGAAGACAGTGCTGCCTGGCTTTCGGCCAGTCCTTATCTCCGAAATATCGAGGCCGGCCTTTGAAAGGCGTTCGTGAGCGACTTCCAGATTGTCCGTCGACCAGGTCAGCCCCCAAAACCGGTCAGGGTCCTGGAGGGCAGAGGCCTCGCCGAGCCGGTGGATGACTTCCAGCGTTAGGCCGCCGGTTCTGAAAAATAGGAACCGTGTTTTCCAATCTTCGACGCTTCGGTCCAAGGCAAACCGAAGGCCGAGGCGTGCACCATAATGCGCAACGGCCCGGTCAGGATTGGGCGTTGTAATAACGATATGATCCAGTCCGTGTGCGACGCCTGGTTCGGGCGGAGATGGGTCCAGTGCGCCGGTGACAGGTTGCAGCACGAATGTCTTGATCCCGGCGCAGGCTGCATCGTCGCATCGAAATCGCCGCCAGGTTCTTGTCTGCCCCGAGATCAGGTCCGTACTGGTGCCATCCGCCATATCGTCCGGAACCAGGCCGCGCCGGCCGATCAGGCGATGGTCCGAGACAAGGTCATCGGACGCAAAGGCAAGGCTTGTCAGATGGGGACCATTTTCACCCAGCAGAGCTTTCAGTCGCTTGCCCACAGGTCCGTTGCCCGAGGGGGCGAGCAATTCGATGGCCGTGTTCTTTAGCTTAAAAATCGCTGAAGCGCTGCCATCCTCATCGTCCTCCGTCCGCCAGGCCGGTGGGGCCCCAAGCAGGGTTTGATACATGTCTGCCCCGATATCGATATCGGGGCAGATCAGCACGACATGGTCGAGCGCTGTAATCATGAACCGGCGGGCGCATCCGCTTCAATCGCGGTGACGGTTGCCGTGCCGGAGGTGCCGTCGCTTGCGGTGTAAGCACTGGAGTGGCCGACCTCCTGTTTGACATCTTCAAAGGTGGCACACAGCTCGCCGCCCCCGGATGTGCCGCAGAGCGTCGATGTCTCTTCGTCAAATGTATAGGTGCCTGTTGTGCCATCGGGCCCCACATAAGTTCCGGCCGTGCTGTCAAAAACAAAGGTTGCTGTCCCCTCTGCCGTGGCGAAGTCGATTGTCATCTTTTCGGCCATGGCCGGGGCTGCGGCGAACGCCAATACAGTTGCAGCGGCAAGCATTTTTTTCATTATCCATCTCCCATAGTGTTCAGCCCAGCGGCAGAAGCGCCCCCGGCCCGTGGCACAATTGCCCAACTGTTTCGATCTGGCAATGAATTGGTGAATCTATTCCGCAGGTATGGAAACGGAAACGGTTTTGCCGCCAAATCCGTGGACCAGATCTCCTGCCCGAACAGTAATTTCAGTCACACCTTCTGGTATTTTCACGCCGGACTTCGAGCGGATAAAAGGTTGCTCGTTCATATGGGGATGGGCCAGTTCCCG
>JBCBAO010000239.1:0-4254 GCA_038532405.1 Pseudomonadota bacterium
TGTTTATAATGGCGCGACCTATGACGATCTCTACCAAAAGGGCCAAGGTTTTCGACGTAGAGCGGCTCTGGATGGCTCAGCGGCTCGGTGATACCGCCTAAGCTTGTTTTGAACTCGATCGTATCGGCACGAGCATAGTATGCACGCGTCTCTTCGGAGAGCCCACTTGAATACTGATTGGGGTTCCAGACATAGTAGACACCAGCATTGAAAAACTGCCATGCATTCTGCTGCGTTGCGTTGGTGATATGCTGATGCCCATTGCCAAGCGCAGGTGTGATATACGCACCGGATACATCGACGGTGCGCGTCATGTCATTCTTGATAAAGCGACCAAGGATGCGATCCGCCCGAACAGCAAGATCTTGGCGAACAAATTGACCGTTGCGCCATACGCTCGCGCCCTGGTAAACGGTGTCGGCAATCGGCGCAGGCGGACTTTGACAGGCGAACAGCGCGCACCCGAGCCAAGCCATCAGAAACCATTTCGACACGGCTCTCTCCAGAGATTTGGGGTTCGGGTCGGACTATATGTAATTTTTTTGCGCACACTATTTTCCCCACTGAATGGTGCATTAGACAGCGTGAATGAACAGAACCAAAAGCTGAATGGCTGGCCTAAAAGTAGCACTTAGAGCAGATATGAATCCCAAAGCTCAACCTTGCTGAAAAACGCTTTATATATGGCCCATGACGAAGAACACTCTGGACATTGATGACCGCCCCAAGCTGCTTGAACCTGGCAATTGGTGGCGCGTATATTTCCTTGGATGGGTACCGGTGGGCCTGTCTTATCTCATCATCCTGGGCCTGTTTATCGACATTACCGGGTGGACGCTTGTCACAACTTGGACAGCCAATGTTATTTTCCCATCTTTTGCCGGGCTTGGCGTGGCTTGGGGCGTTTTGAATCTCCTGGTCCACCAGCCGCTCAAACTACAGCTTGCGATACATACAGCCGGCGCAATCATTTTTGCGATGCTGTGGGCGATGGTCGCCTTTCGACTGCTGCAGCTTTTTTCAGGCTTGCTAACGGGAGACTGGTCGCCGCCCAATTGGCCGAGCGCGGCAGTTGCCTGGCAATTGTTCCAGGGCCTCGCCATCTATTTCACGATTGTCAGCGCAACCTATGCCTATTGGGCTTTGACATTGCTGTTTCGCGGTCAAGTGAGCGAAACACCGCAAAGCGATCCAGCTCCAGCGCGTATATATGCAAAAACGAGCGAGGGGTTGATGCCGCTGAACATCGATGATGTTTGCGCGGCGAAGACAATAGACAGCGTGACCTACATCTTTGTGGATGGGAAGAAACTGGAGTCCAGAATGACGCTGGCCGAGCTTGAAGCGGCCCTGCCCTCTGATCACTTCTTGCGGGTGCACCGCTCAATCATTGTCAACCTGAACCAAATCCACTCGATTGAACCTGCTGGTAACGGTCGCAGGACGCTACACTTGAAGAGCGGCATGAGTTTCGAGACAAGCCGGGCGGGAGCGACAGCTTTGAAGTCGCGGCTCGCTTTTGTTTGACAGGCTATATCCCCTGTTCACTCGACCCCGTAAATCGACCATTCGCCAAAAAACTCCGCTCGCAAAACACACTTCGGTTAAGCCGCAACTGGCCGACAGGATTGGAGAGATCAGCGGATGATATATCGCAGTAGGATCGCACTTGCGCTGGCTGCTTTATGGCTCGTCGCCTGCAATGTCACGCCAACATCCGATGATGCTCCGATCACAGCGCCCCCTCATGGTCCCGTAACAGCTTTCATTGGCGCACATGTCTTTGACGGCGAGCGATTTGTTGCGCGCGATCTATGCGTGGCGGAGGCAGTTATCGTTTCGTGTGGAGGTTCAGTCGAAACCGCCGTGGACCTCTCTGGCACATTTATCACACCGCCTTTCGGCGACGCGCATACGCACCATTTTGACGGCCCGTTCACACTCGATTGGCACACCGCCCTCGGGATTGAATCCGGGGCGTTTTATGCCATGACCATGACCGCTCCAACCTCCGGCGTCTTGCAGATCCGTGACCGTTTGTCCGGACCGGGCAACATTGATGTTGCGACATCGCTGGGGGGCATTACCGGACCGAACAGTCACCCAGCGGAAATTTATGAGGCGCTCGCCCTCGGTTTTCGCAGCTATGAACAGCAGCTTGAAAATGCCGACGCAATTCGGGCCAGCCGGAAAGCGGCCGACAATGCCTATTATCGCGTCGAAACCGAAATGGATATTCGCCGGAAAATGGAACTGCTGCTCGCGAATGCTCCTGACCATATAAAGGTTTATCTGCGCCATAGCGAACGATATGAGGAGGGGTGGGGTAAATGGGGGCCCGGTGGCGGCGTTGATCCTGATCTACTGCCACTCATCGCCGAGCTCGCTTCAGAAGCGGACAAACGCCTCGCTATCGCTGTGTCGTCGGTTCACGACTATCGGAAAAGTCTTGCCGTGGGAGCAGATGTGGTTACCCATTTGCCTTGCTATCAGGACACCGAGACAGATCCGGACAGTCCCTATTTCGACATAAGCGAGGAAGCGGACTGCCTGCTCAGTAGGGAAGATGCCCTATCGGCGGCTCGCCTTGGAATGGCAAATACGCTTGTTGTGACGGAATGGGCGAAAGACAGAACCGCCAAGATAGACACTTGGGAGAAAGCGAACATTACGCGTCTTCAGAACGCAGGGGCCCCTTACTGGTCTCTGTTGATGCCTATGGCTCGACGCTGACGGAAGGCTTGATCGCCGGCGTTGCCGAAGGGTTTCTTTCGGCAACTGAAACCCTGCGCATCGCTACAATGGAAACGCCTGCCTTCATCTTTCCAGATCGAAACGTAGGGTGTCTAGAAATTGGCTGTGATGCGAGCTTCATTGGGTTTGGTGCCAATCCTGCCGAAGATATCACCTCAATTCGGGACATCACTTATCGCATGAAAGATGGAAGTCCCATCGATACCAAAGACAGTTGAGATCAGCCGAACACTTCGCTTGAAGATCAGGGAGCGGCGACTTCAAGCGCATGGGGACAGGGCGATAAGGGGCCAAATTCGCTGTATTTGCTGCGCATTTGGTATTCGTCAGGACATCCATCTTGAGTTTGGGCTGAACTCATGAAACTGTGGTATTGACATCATAATCTCAAATGAGACATATATGTCTCATGAACAGTTTTCGACCAACTGCCCGAAATGCCATCGTGGACGCCGGCTTCACGATCTTCAATCGAGACCCAAGCGCCTCCCTAGCCCAAGTTGCCGAGCTTGCTGGTGTCGGCCGGGCAACGCTGCACCGCCACTTTTCAAGTAGAGCAGATCTTCTGAGCGCCCTGTCGCAAATTGCCATCAAGGAGATGGACGATGCAGTGGAGGAAGCCTGCTCGGGGCTGACCTCTTATGGCGAGGCGATGCGGGTCTCACTCGACGTTTTGATCCCGCTAGGTGACCGATACGGATTTCTTTCTCTCGATGCTGTGGAGCATGATCCCGATTTGCAATGTGAGTTCACCCGACAGCGGCAGGAAACAGAAGAAATGGTCGCAGGTGCTCAAGATGAAGGATTATTCGACCCGGCGGTACCGACTGCCTGGATCGTGCAGGCCTACGAGTACCTTCTCTACGCTGCTTGGGAGAGTGTGAAGGCGGAAGAGACAACCCGCCAACAGGCCTCCGATCTGGCCTGGCAGACCTTAACATCCGGCCTTGGGGGAAATGCCAAATGAGTCTCGACGACGTTCTCGCTTTTGGAACGGCCTTTGACGAAGTTTTCTTCCTAATCGGCGCCGTAATGCTGGCCATTGAAATTTTGAAAGGTGTTTTCTCTGGCTCCCTCAGGGGTCGTGGCATCATGGATATGATTGCCAGCGCATCTACCCAGCTTCCCTACCTGCTTGTGGAGACATTCCTTCTGGCCTTTGCCTATCTGGGGTTTGTTTATGTTGCAGACACCTTCGTTACCTGGACGATGCCAGTCACGCTGGTGACCGTTGGTCTGGCTGTCCTCGCGGCTGACTTCACCTATTATTGGGAGCATCGTATGGCCCATCGCGTCCGCATATTTTGGACGCAGCACGCCGTGCACCATTCCTCACGCGAGATGAATATCCTTATCGGTATTCGCTTTGGTCCATTTGAAGGGTTTGTTTCAGCACTGTTACATTTTCCGCTCATCCTGATTGGATTTCCACCGGAGCTCGTCTTCTTCGCAATTCTTGTAGTGCTCGCTTACCAGACCTGGATCCATACCGAGCTCATC
>JBCBAO010000240.1:0-4248 GCA_038532405.1 Pseudomonadota bacterium
AGTTGCAACGAGAATGGCGTGCCCGATTACGCCGATCGAAATGACCCCCAACCATAACCAGCCGACGGACTCTTTCGACGATCCAAGCTGCAAATGCGACCGATGGGATAAAGCTTGCCGAAACCGAGCGGGTTGACCTAATTCTGCTGGATGTCGACATGCCGGATATGGATGGCCGCGAGGCGTGCAAACTCATGCGGAAAAACGGCATTCATGTACCGGTCGTTATGTTAACCGGGCAAACCGGTGATGCGGACACGATCCTTGGCCTGGAATCCGGGGCAAATGATTATGTCACCAAGCCCTTCAAATTCTCCGTTCTTCTTGCCCGGGTGAGAACCCATTTGCGCAGTTTTGAGCAAAGCGAGGACGCCACCTTCCAGATCGGGCCTTATGAGTTTCGTCCGAGCATGAAGCTGCTGACGGACGAAAATGAGCGGAAAATCCGATTGACGGAAAAAGAAACCAACATCCTCAAATTCCTTTACCGCGCCGGTGGCAAGTCTGTGCCCCGGGACAAATTGCTGGCCGAGGTTTGGGGGTATAATGCCGCTGTTACCACCCATACATTGGAAACCCATGTTTACCGCCTGCGGCAGAAAATTGAGCCAGACCCGTCAAATGCGCGCCTTCTGATGACCGATAGTGGTGGGTATAGGCTGCAAAGCTGACCAGGGGGATAAGTTTGGCCGCCCAATCGGCTATTCGGCCGCTTCCATTAGTGCCCGCATTTGCGCCAGCCAGCTTATCCATGCCTTGCGCCCCTTGGCCGTAAGGTGAATGCGGGTTTGGGGGCGATTGCGGACAAACCGTTTTTCAATCCGCACATAGTTCGCTTCTTCAAGCTTTTTCAAATGGGTGGATAAATTTCCGTCCGAGGTTGCAACTTTGGCCTTGAGTTCTCCGAAAATAGAGGGGCTTGAGCTCGACAGATAGGCCATGATGCCCAATCGAAGGCGCCCATGGATGACGTCGTCGATCTCGGTATGGTCGAAGGGGTTCGGATCGGACATGTGAATTGCCTAAACCGTTTCGGAGGGTTCTGCACGCAGAAGTGCCAGCCCGGGCAGGAAAACGGTTATGGCGATAGCGATTGACGCGATGGCGTAAAGGTGAACGCTTCCGATGAACCAGACCGTGATCGGGACCACGATGCTCGCCCCCCATCCGGCCATCTTCAAAATACGATTTTGGCCCATATAGCCGCTTAACCCAAGGGCCAAACTGTAGAGCGCAAACACAACCGGAAGCGACCAGTTAAAGTCGCTCGGATCGCCAAGCCCAAAAGACACGCGAAGGGTTAATGCGACAAAGAGGCCGATCAGGACGAGGCCAGCATTTTGCCAAACCATGCGTTGGGTTCGGTTTCCAACCGATCCTGCTCCCGGCTTATCTCTTGAAAAAGTTGCAACGAGAATGGCGTGCCCGATTACGCCGATCGAAATGACCCCCAACCATAACCAGCCGACGGACTCTTTCGGCAAGCCAATCTGCCCGGTTTGAATCAAATAATGGCCGAGATAAGCGATGGTGATAACGCCGCCCCACCAAGACAAGAACCGGCCGCCGAGCAGCGGCGCATTTTCGCCAGCTTCCGCAAGGGTGCGCAGATAGTCCAGATCATCCGACATCAGAGCTTTCTCAGCCATATTAGTCTATTCCTTCAATAACTTTGAAATACAAAGTATATAGAGGATGGCCATTCGTCAAGGTGACTGTCCGCATTTCGGAGGTCTTATCGGTCCGTTCTGAGGATTGCCTTAGCTAGCATTCATGCAAAAGGCATTCAGCTTATTGCCATCCGGATCGCGGAAATAAGCGGCATAAAACCCGGTATCGCCGCGGGGGCCAGGTTCGCCTTCACTTGTGCCGCCCTGGGCGAGGGCAATATCGTAAATGCGTTTCACCTGTTCAGCATCCCTGGCTTGAAGGGCAGGCATGACGCCATTGCCAACCGTCGCCGGATTACCATCGAAGGGTTTGGTCAAGCCAATACCCGCGGCACCATCCATCTCGCCCCATGCAATAAAATTATCCGCCTCGCTGCCCATCATTCGGCGGACGCCCATTTCTTCAGCGATGGCGTCGTAAAAAGCTGCGGCGCGTTTGATATCATTTGTTCCGAGTGTGACATAGCCGATCATTGGTTTCTGGCTCCCCTGTAAATATTTTAGAACAATACAAGAACACATCTTAACCGTCGAGTCTCTTTTCTATACGAAAAAGACGGGGAGGTGATTTGAATGGACAGGCGATCTTAGCAACGACCTGTCCATGGGAGGAAAAGATCATGCGAACGATATTTTTAGCAGCCATGGCCGGGGCTTTGATGACGGCGTGCTCAACCGCCGGATCTGTCGCCGTTGGCACCGTGAAAGCCGCCGGAGGAGCAGCGACATCGGTTGCGGTCGGCGGCGCAAAGATGACGGCCAAGGGTGTCGGGGCCGGGGCAAGTGCGATTGCGTCGGCTGGAACGCCCGCCGTTGCGCCGCGCACACTTGCCCACCGGACCAGCCTGGTGACGGGCGAGGAGATGGATACGCTCGCAATCACCGACATTTATACCGATGGGCCCCGGACCGATTTCCGCGCCACCGCCCCCTCCGGCGCGGCCTATCGCTGCTTCGTGGTGGAGTTGGACGAAATCGTTTCCGACGCCATGTGCGTGGTGGGTTAGTCGGCGAGGTAAACTTCGCCGTCCAGATCATCGAGCCGCGTTTGCAGATGGGCACGCACATCCTGGACGGCCTGATTGTAGACCGCCGGTGCAACGGCCTTCAGGACGAGATCAAGCAAGGCTTCGGCGCGAAACTCCGACAGCGCTTCATCGAACTCCACCACATATTGGGCCTGGAGCGCACGGACCATGCCGGCGCGCGTCTCGTCTGTGAGGGTAAGGGCGGTCATGGCGGTCAACTTCCTTTGGGGTTCCACGCCAGCTATCACTGATACCCGCGCAGTGACCAGCGCCAAAAGCCGGTCAGCGGGAGCCCGCGTCCGGAGATATTGGCACTTGAACAGCCACGGGCTGCCGAAGGCACGTTCCATGGGCCGCGCTAGCGGACCGGGAACAGAGCATAAAGCCTTGAGCCCGTTCCATGGACCTCGGAGTGGGCCGGGAACACAGCATAAAGGCCGGGGCCGCACATCGAGACCACCGAGTGTAATGCCTGGCTTTCGCCGAGGCTGGAAAGGCGCTCGCGATGAGCGGCCCCGCAAGGACGCGTTCTTCTCTTCGTTGGCGCGGCACAGCGTATGCACCATCGCTCCGGGGTCGCTCGCACGTTCCTTGCCGCGCTGGCGGCTCGGCGGATAGCGCCCCGACCGGACCGGCGGGCGGGCTCGTTACGCCATGCCGCCAGTGACCGGGTCCTTGCGCCTGCCATCCACCCGGTCGTCCGGACCGCCTTTGGGATGGCAGGTAAGGCGAGACTATGCAGCAAGATGAGGCAGGGGGATAAGTTTTTGAGGGGGCGCGCCGTTTCGGGCCTAGACATGGTCTTTCAAGGCGGCGAGGGCGGCTTCCATCAGCTGAATTTCGTCCTCACAAAGATCATTGATCAAGGCGATGTGGGGTACGCCCAAGAAGATCTGTGCCGGACCCATCGGGCGCATCATGGTGAGGCGCTTTTCGTAAATCTGCTCCAGAGTGAGGAGCATGATCGTCTTGGCACCGATGGACTGGGCATAGCGCTGCATGCCGACAATCATGAGGAGGAGCGCGTAATTTTTCTGCATGCCCGGCAGGACGGGGTCTACGCCGAGGCGCTGAACCTCCCAAACCTCAGCGGCGCGAGGGCAGGGGCCCTCGACGAAATGTGGATAGAGCACTTCCATCATGGTCGGGTGCTGGCTGGAAGTCATCCGGCCGCAGGCAATCGCCCGGGTCTCATGCTGGACGAGAAAATGCACGGGCTCGAAAATGGGCAGATCCCAGATATCCGCCTCCAGGCCGCCGGCGCTGTAAAGGTCCCGGCGGGCGAGCCCGTTTTCGCTCGTAAAAATCCTGTGGCGCAAACCGTGATAGGCGTGCAGGGCCGCCAGATGACCGGGCGCATCGTGGGAGGGGATAATCGAAAGCTCCATGGTGACCCGTTAGGAAACCTCACCCCGGACGCTATCGCGGTTTTGCCGGAGGTAAAGTGAGGGATTTGTTATGGGGCGAACGAGGGGGATTATCTTGGCGAGCTGCCGGATCAATCGATCCCTTTTTGGAACCGTTCTAAGAATAGACGTTGCAAGAAAGGA
>JBCBAO010000241.1:0-4230 GCA_038532405.1 Pseudomonadota bacterium
AACAGTGCCCTTTATATCGGGACGAAGGCAGCCGGCGACCATTTCGTAAAAGCCTTCGCGCACGAGCTTGGCCCGTCCGGCGTGCGTATCAATTCGATTGCGCCCGGGTTGACTGAGACCCCCATGACTGCGCAGGTCACCGCGACGCCCGGCCTGAGTGACGCGTTTGTCAAACGCTATCCTCTTGGCCGTATCGGAACATCGGAAGATATTGCAGACGCTGTGGTCTGGTTGTCCGAAGACAGCTGCTTCATGACCGGGCAGGTCTTGCAGGTAAATGGTGGTTTGACACTTCGGGGCAATCCAACAGGCGACGATGTCATGGCGTCGATCATGAGCGCGACATCTGCTGCTGAAGCCTGACGCAAAACAATATAGCTATTGCTGGCGCGGTTGTAGCAAAAATCAGAGAGAAGCGGAGCGGACGTGCGTTCGCTCCGCTTCTTTCTTTATGCAGTAAATATTCAAAGCGTGCTTGATCGCGCTCGCGCGTCAAGAAGATAGACAGCTTATATTGCTTCGCGTCATTTGCCTGCTGCTGAGCACTTAGATTACTCTTTTCAAATTCGGCCCTCTCAAGATGCGGTATGCCAGGCCTCTTGAAAAAGCGCCCTATACGCAGCGACCGATCGGCCTGCTGCTGCATTGGCGTCCGCGAGAATCACCAACGTGCCGTCAGCCTCGCCAGTTCTATCGAGCCATCAGTGAAGACCACTATCCCACGCGATATTACTGATCTGAATCTAGTGTTCACTTTGCTTTGGTCCGCATTTCAACTCTGGAATTGTCACATATTTGCGACACTCGTCAAATAAGCATAAAACATGCGCTATATATTAAAACATTCAATATTGAAAATAACAATCTATTATGTTTGCTTGGACCTATCGCTCCTGCAGGGGCGCAAGAACCGAAAACGGTCAGAGTTCCGGGAGGAAGCAAATGTCATATGTTCAACGGCCTCGGCACGTGGCGCTAGCCCGTCGATTTTTCACATCAACTGCGTTGGCAGCGGCAATGCCCTGGGTCGTTCACGCCCAGGATGTCGATCCAGCTGTAGACGAGCTTACCGGCGAAAGAGTTATGGAGTCGGTTACAGTCACTGCACGTCGCGTCGAAGAATCGCTCCAAGATGTTCCGATCACGGTCACTTCTATTGGCGGCGATACTCTGGACACGTTCAATATTACCAGTGTCGACAAGCTTGAAAGCCGAGTGCCGTCGCTGAGATTTCAGCAGGGCGGGCCGAATGGTGGCGCGACGCTGAGTCTGCGCGGTATCAGTACCTCAAACCTATCGCCATCATTCGAATCCTCCGTGGCGCTGAACTTTGATGATATCTTTGTTGGACAGCTCCGCATTCTGCAAGGCGGATTTTTCGATATTGACCAGGTTGAAGTCCTGAAGGGACCGCAGTCTGTGTTCTTCGGGAAAAGCGCATCGGCCGGAGTGCTGACACTTAAGTCCGCCGGGCCGACGGACGAATTCGAAGCGGGGCTTCGAGCTGGTTATGAGTTTGAGGAGGAGGGCCTCTTCGCTGAAGGCTTCATCAGTGGTCCAATTACCAACACTTTGGGCGGTCGCTTGGCCGTTCGTTATTCAAACACGGACGCTTTGGTGGAAAATTCCTTCCCGGGCGTGGCAAATCCTGAGCGGGGATCGGAAGATATCTACGTTCGCAGTACGCTTGAATGGGAACCCACGGAGAAATTCATAGCCAGCGGCAAATTCACCTATATCCGCAATGAACGCGACGGCGCTAACCTGTTTGCTGATATCGATTGCGGACCAAATGGCGTGGCTGACGATATTGCCTTGGGCTTCATCACCCTTCCAGCAGGATATGATTGTGATGTCGGAAACGGCGTCTTCGCTTTTGCCGATCCAGCTGAGGCACTAACGTTGGATGTCGGGCTAGGCTTCCCGAGTACGAATGTCCCATTTCATGAGACCGATATCTTTCTGGCCAGCTTGAAAGGCGACTATTCGATAAATGATTGGCTGAATTTTACATCTATCACCGGTTATTACGGGCTGGAAGTTTTAGAGCTTGAAGCCTTTTCCTTCGGGGGCATTCTGGGGGTTGGCGAGAACGGCTTGCCGATTCAGGGCGGAACAGGACTAGGCTTCCCGAACTTCGAGACAGACCAGTGGACGCAGGAATTTCGCTTATCCAGCGACACGGGCGGCTTTATCGACTTCAGCCTTGGTGCTTTCTACGAATTCCGTATCAACGTCGCAGATACGCCACTCTTTGCTGCCAATATCGGCTTGCTCGCACCTGATCCTGTCACGGGCTTTACGTCGGATGTTATAAAGCTTCAGGATACGGATTCGGAGACATACTCAGTATATGCGAGCGCTGTTGTGCGCCCGACAGACCGCATCACGCTCACTGGCGGTGTGCGCTATACGAATGAAGATAAGGAAAGTATTATCGACGTTCCCTTTGTGCATTCGTTCTTGACGGGTCCGGGCAGTTTTCTCGTCGAACCAGGCTTTGTTACGCAGCCGATTGAATTCAATGATGACAATATCTCCCCGGAAGCGACGATTAGCTATCGCGTGAATGACAGTGTAAACTTGTTCGCGGCCTATAAGACCGGCTTTAAGTCTGGCGGTATCGATAGCGCGGTCCTACCGACCTTTGGCCTGGCGGCGGCTGATGAAGCCGGCGATTTCAGCGAAATCATCTTTGACTCCGAAGAGTCTGAAGGCTTCGAGATCGGCATCAAGAGTGATCTGCTGGACGGCACACTTCGGCTGAACGCAACCGCATATCGTTACGTTTTCGACGATCTCCAGATCCAGCAATTTGATCCCGTCGCAATCCAGTTTATCACGCTGAATGCAGGCGAGATCACCAATAGTGGTCTTGATCTCGAATTCCTTTGGCTGCCACCTATTGAGGGGCTCACATTCAACGGATCTTTCGCTTTGTTAGATTCGGAGTTCTCCGACACCTTCTTCGGGCTCGGCGAGTTGGGAGACGATCTTGATGGTCGGGACTCGCGGTTCGCTCCCACATTTTCGGGGAATATTGGCGCAGACTATCGCAGGCCGATTGGACCATTGGAGCTGGGGTTGAATGCTAATGTGGCGTATTCTGATGACTATTTTACCGCTGATGAAACCCTCACCGACGGAATTCAGGATTCATACGTTACCGTCGATGCCGCCATATCGCTCAGCACACCCGATGATCGCTGGCGCCTCACTTTGTCGGGCATAAACCTGGGAGACGAGCTATTTATAACGTCCGATACCGGCCGTCCGTTTCTTGAGGCTGGCGTCGGCGATGACCGTGTCTTGAATTTCAATCGAGGTCGCCAGGTCTTCTTGGAATTATCGTATAAATATTAAGATATCCCACAAACCGAGGCGGTGCCGCCGCTTGTGCTACTCTCAGTACGGACGCGTATAGTCCTCCCGACCGTTCGTGCCCACTGAAGATGCCGCTCCTCCATAGGAGCGGCATTTTTTTGAGCAAAATAAATCAGTAGATTTGGCTAAGCTCTCTGGTTACCTGCAGTCTCGCGTCATGTTGCAGCACAGTTATGCAATGCTTTACCAGGGCGCGACCCTGCCGATCCAACTGAATGAAAATAGATTTCTAAGGATAAAAGTGGCTCCGTGAGTAGGACTCGAACCTACGACCGGGCGATTAACAGTCGCCTGCTCTACCAACTGAGCTATCACGGATCGCATTCAGCGAGCGCGCTTAATAGCAGGCCCGCGCGATGTGTCAAACCATTCACACCGGGGAATAAAAAAATGGCGGGAGCAAGCTCCCGCCGAGGCGTTGGGTGATGGTGGGTGTCTCCAAGAGAAGACAAATACAGTTTGCCGCCGAATGGTTAATGCCGCGTAAACGGTTTTCGAAAAATTGGATTGGACGCATTTGTTTGGAGGTTCCGGCCGGAATCGAACCGGCGTACACGGATTTGCAATCCGCTGCGTCACCACTCCGCCACGGAACCATCAAAAACAGGCCCGCCAATTAGCAGGCCGCGCTGCGTCTTGCAAATGAGAATGCTGCCAGCGCATTGAATGGCCGTGCGCGTATGCTAAAGCGGCGGGGGATGTATAGCGAGAAGTGAAGACCCAATGGATTTCCCGAACGCCAGGCGCATTATGGTGGACAGTCAGATCCGTCCAAACGCCTCGGCGGGAGCTTGCTCCCGCCATTTTTTCATTCCCCGGTGTGAATGGTTTGACACATCGCGCGGG
>JBCBAO010000242.1:0-4222 GCA_038532405.1 Pseudomonadota bacterium
CCCCACTCCTTCCCCGCGGGGGTAACGGAACGCACTGGGGCGATCATCAATCGCCACGGCTGTCGCAACCATATGGACAAGTTCCGCCTCGTCGGCCGCAGCCATGCAAACCATGCCCGGCAATGCCCCAAGATAGCCGATATCGAAGCTCCCGGCATGGGTCGGGCCATCTGCCCCGACAAGCCCGGCCCGATCGATTGGGAACCGGACCGGCAGCTTTTGGATCGCAACATCATGCACAACCTGATCGTACCCGCGCTGAAGAAATGTCGAATAGATTGCGCAAAACGGCTTCATGCCATCGGCGGCAAGCCCAGCGGCAAATGTTACCGCGTGCTGTTCAGCGATCCCAACATCAAATGTGCGATCGGGGAAGGCATCGTGGAATAGGTTCACTCCCGTTCCCGATGGCATGGCTGCGGTAATAGCGCAGATGCGATCATCCTTCTCTGCCTCTTTGACCAGCGAAGCCCCGAACACATTTTGGTAAGCCGGTGCGTTCGGAACGCCTTTTTTCTGTTTGCCGGTCACAACATCGAATTTGGCAACACCATGATACTTGTCAGCTGCTGTCTCGGCGGGCTCATAGCCCTTTCCTTTCTGGGTAACGACGTGGATAAGGATTGGGCCGCTCTGCATCGCTTTCACATTCTCAAGAACTGAGAGAAGCACTGGCATATCGTGGCCGTCTATCGGGCCGACATAATAAAAACCCATCTCCTCGAACAGGGTTCCGCCCATGGCAAAGCCACGCAGATATTCTTCCGCCTTACGTGCCGGAATCTTCAGGCCAATTGGTTCAACCATCTTTTTGGCGAGTTCCCGGAAGCCACGATAGGACCGCGACGAGACAAGCTTTGACAAATGGTGGCTCATAGCCCCCACAGGCGGAGCGATAGACATATCATTGTCGTTCAATATGACGATCATTCGGGAATTGTCTGACCCGGCATTGTTCATGGCCTCATAGGCCATACCTGCAGACATCGAGCCGTCACCTATGACGCAAACGACATTGTTGTCTTCGCCCTTCAGATCCCGCGCCTTGGCAAACCCCAGTCCCGCGGAAATAGAGGTTGCCGCGTGGGCTGCGCCGAATGGGTCATATTCGCTTTCAGCTCGTTTCGTGAAGCCGGAAAGGCCGCCGCCCTGGCGAAGTGTTCGGATACGGTCCCGCCGGCCCGTCAGTATCTTGTGCGGATAGCATTGGTGCCCGACATCAAAGATTATCTTGTCTTTTGGCGTGTCGAAAACGGCATGCAACGCCACGGTTAGCTCCACAACCCCCAGGGCAGACCCAAGGTGTCCGCCGGTTACCGATACAGTATCGATGACTTCGGCACGCACCTCACTGGCTATTAAAGAGAGCGTATCACGCGAGATATCCTTCAGGTCCGAAGGGGACATGACCTGATCCAGATAAGGGGTTTCGATCGCCATTTGATCCAAGGCCTCCCGGCGCTGCTGTTCTATCGAAGCGTCTTAATGGCCTCTTTCCAAGACGTAATCGACCGATTGCAGCAATATATCGGCCCGATTACCAAAAATCACCAGATGCTCCTTAGATTGGGCGGCGAGAAGCCGCACACGTTGGCGGGCACCCTCTACACCGAGCAAAGTCACGAAGTTTGCTTTTCCAGCGTCTTCATCCTTGCCGGTGGCTTTGCCAACAATGTCGGCATCGCCCGTCGCATCCAAAAGATCATCAGCGATTTGATAGGCTAGGCCAAGATCGTTCGCAAATCCAGCAAGTGCCTGGCGTTCGGCCTCATTTGCCCCGCCAATCATCCCACCGGCCTCGACAGCATATGAGATAAGTGCGCCCGTTTTCATCCGCTGCATGCGGGTAATCGTGTTCAGGTCGCGGATATGGTCGGTGCCGAGCATATCGATCATCTGGCCGCCAACCATGCCCCGCGCGCCCGACGCCTCTGCCAGCCGTTCGATCAGCCTCAATCGGATCGCCGCATCCCGATGGGTGTCTGCATTGGCGAGTATCTTAAACGCGAGGGTGAGCAGGCCATCCCCCGCCAGAATGGCCGTCGCCTCATCAAAAGCCCGGTGCACCGTCGGCAATCCGCGGCGATAGTCATCATTGTCCATGCAGGGCAAGTCATCATGAACCAGCGAATAGGTATGAATACACTCCAGCGCCGTGGCCGTGCGTAAAAGCCAAGTCTCGTTGGCGTCAAACATATTCCCGCACTCAAACACGAAAAATGGGCGCATCCGCTTGCCATTGGCCAAAGCAGCATGGCGCATAGCTCGCATCAGATCAGCTTCCGGTCCGCTTGCCGGCGGAATGAGCTGATCAAGCGCAACTGTAACCTTATCCGCGATTTCCTTAAGACGGGTCTCAAAGTCGATTGCATTCCCGTCCACAGCGTCGCTCACTCAAACTTTGCAGGTTCTGTAACGGGTTGCCCGGTGCCCGACTGAACGATTTGCTCGACTTTCAATTCAGCGGCCTTCAATTGCGCCTCGCAATGCCCCTTCAGAGCCGCGCCGCGCTCATATATGGCAATAGACTGCTCCAGTTCGACATCGCCGCGCTCAAGCTTGTTAACAATACCCTCCAGCTCACGCAGGGCCTCTTCAAAGCTCAAGGACTCGACAGGTTTTAATTTTGACACGGCCACACCCTTCGTCGATCAGAAGCGCCGAACCATAGAGAACAGCGTGCGAGCCGACAATGGTGATTGTTCGAAAACCACGCGTATCGGGCTTTAGTCACCAGGGAATTCATAAATCCGCCAAGCCCAGTACTTGTCGCCCCCATTATAGCGGCAGCGCCAGCCCAGCTTTCGAAGCTCTTTACGGATCATCCGGTTGAACCAGCCATGCGCGGCAAGGTAGACCTTCCCCTCAACCGACGCGTCATGCAGCGCCCGTGCAGCAACACCGGCGCGCGCCCGCGCTTCGCCAACCGTTTCATCGCCGAGCGAATGCCCCATAAGCCAGGCAATTCGCGCCAGAACATTCCAAGTTTTTGGCAGAAACTTTGCCCGCTTAAACCGCGGCGGCGGCAAAGGCGCTTCATTATAAAGGCTCAATGCCTCAGCTATCCGGCCCTGCGCTGCTTCATTTATGGTTTCATGGGCGCGCCGACGCCCGGATGTTAGAAGAACATCGGCATCGGCAACCAACGCAACAAGGTCACGCGGCGCAGACTGACCACCCGCAAGTCCGCCCGCTTCATAAGCATCCCACCAGGCAACATAGTCTTGCCATCCAAGCTTTGGCCCGGCGGTCCGATCGAGCGCGGGGCGGCCATGGCGGCCGACAATAATCGGCCCACGCCGACCTATCCGGTTTGATCCGCCATCTGGTTTCATTTCGGTGTGTGTATCCCTCGTAAATCCAATTCACATCCGCTCAAATGGAATATGCATGGCCTAAACGCGTTGGTCCCGGGCGGCAAGGATTGAAGGACAGATGCCTGATATCCAAGGCGCAAGTCGCCGACTTTTGACTGTTTTCCTGAATGAAAACACCCCGGCCTAAAGCCCCTTCCACAATCTTGGTCGCGGGCAATCAAGCCCATCCCGCCGCGAACATCGTTTTGTCGTCCAGCCAACCGTTTCCGCTCGACCAATCAAATGATCCATAGGCACGAAACCGATTGATGCGCGCTCAAGGGAAACGCGTGGCGTGCACCCCGCCTCGGAGACAACCCCCTCTACCGGCGGGCAATGACCGCTCAGATCCCGCGCATCCTTTGAATTATCTCGATTGTCTCCTACGAAGAAAACATGGCCGTCCGGCACAATAAAGACAGGCGTTGTGTCGCTACGGCGCCCCTTCTCCCATTGATTTGAGATAAAGGATGTATCGCCGACAACCTCTCGATATTCCCGCGCGAGTTTCACATTGCGTTCGCCGTGGGGCCGATACCGCCGCTCCCCGATATACTCGGTCGGCACCGCCTCGCCATTTAGAAACACCTGTTCCCCACGCACCTCGATCCGGTCTCCCGGCAAGCCGATCAACCGCTTGATCATGACGCGCCGAAAATGGGGGTGCATGAAAACCACCACGTCTCCGCGTTCGGGGGCCCCTGAAAAAATGCGGCCCTTGCCCAAGGGCAACACCCGATCTACGCCCCATGGAATGGAAAAACGAGAAAATCCATAGGCGAATTTGTTGACCACAACCCGGTCACCAACCTCCAGGTTCGGCACCATGCTTTCGGAAGGGATAACCCGTTGCTCGAATAAAACCA
>JBCBAO010000243.1:0-4216 GCA_038532405.1 Pseudomonadota bacterium
TCCAGACCGGGTGCGCGCGACCAGCAGTTTTGAATCGGTTCTGCTCGATGGCCTCACCCGTATCGATGTGCGGTTTTATGCGGGCGGCCGCCCAGCAACCCGTTGGGGCATAGGTCTCGGCATTGCCGACCTCGCCATGCCGGACATTGTCGAAATGACGTTCGGCTTTGAAAATGGTGAGACCCTTCGCCAGAGCTTCCTGGTCGGGGGGCGCACATGATATCCGGACCCAGAAATGAGGAGGGGGCGGCGCTCCTCTCCGTTCTGCTGCTGGTGGCCGTCATGTCCGTCTTGGCATTGGCGATGTCTGAGGTTGCTTTCAAATCTGTCCAGCGAAGCGCCGCAGCCGACGCTCGCAGCCGAATTGCCTGGCAGATCACCGGAGCAGAGGAGGCTGGTCAACTCGCCGCCGAACAGTTGAACACGCTGACCCAAGGTGCCTTGAACCTCCAGATCGGCGTTCTGAACACCCCGATTGTGCTCCCGGCCAATGGCGGCGTGATCGAAGGGCAACTCCGCGACGCCAGCAATTGTTTTAATCTGAATGCCCTCTCTACGCAGAACGAGGAAGGCGAGGTCAGCGCGGACACAGTGGCGCTCTACACAGCCCTGCTCACGGCGTTAAACTTTTCTGAACTTGAAGCCGAGGCGCTCACCGATGCCCTCATCGATTGGATGGACCCGGACACCCAGCCAAGGCTCGCCGGCGCGGAAGATAATTACTATGTGGGTCTGCGTCCGCCCTACCGCTCGTCCGGCCAACCCCTTGCAGACCTGACCGAGTTGCGGGCCATCCTTGGCTACGACCAGTCCGTTATGGAACGCCTTGGCCATCTGGTTTGTGTGCGGCCATCCAATGAGCCGGGCCTCTTCAACATCAATACAATAACGGAGCGTGAGGCCCCCTTGCTGGTTATGGTCTTTTCCGAAGAGTTCGATCTGCCATCTGCCGAGCGGTTGATTATCGATCGGCCCATTGGCGGCTGGCCGAACCTTGAACCTGTCCTCACGCGCGACGAAATCGGCCGGATTTCACCCGAACTGCTGCGGACGGACCTTATCGGCATACGGTCAACCTATGTTTCGTTTGCGGGAACGGCCCGGTTCGACGACGTCGCGGCCGATTTTGAAACCACGTATCAGTTCCGCCAGGGCGAACCTTCCGGTATCATCCGGCGAGATTATGGAGCGCGCTGATGGCACGACGCGTTTACGGATTTTGCCCCCAGGACGATGAGATCCGCCCGCGCCTCGGCACGGTCCAGGGCGGTGCGTTTCAGGAAGTAAAGTCCCCATCCAGCAGTGATCAACTGATCCTTTTCGTTCCGGGTGTGGATGTCGCCGTCCATCGCCGTCCCTTGCCGACAAAGGGCGATGCAGACTCCCGTCAGGCTGCGCCCTTCGCCATAGAGGACGATGTCGCAAACGCTGTATCGGATCTTCACGTGGCGCTTGGGCCGCGTCCGGAAGATCTCTCGCAGCCCCGCGAAATTCACTCCGTCTCATCCGACAGGATGGCTGAAATGATTGGCCATCTGCGCAATCTGGGGCTTGCCAATGCAACCCTCGTTGCCGAGCAGTCCCTTCTTGAAGAAGGGGAGGTTGTGATGCTCGATGATCGGATCGTTGCCCACCTTGACGGTCGGCAGATTGCCGTCGATTTACACCTCCCGGAGGATCTGAAAGCCGCGATCCTCGGCGATCACGTCAACCAAATGCATCGTCCAAGTGATCCGCTCGCCGCCATGGCGCTTTTTGCCGATCAGCGGGACACGCTTCTCAATCTGAGGCAGGGGCGCTTTCGGGCGCGGACCCAAGCCGATCTGACAAGTTTCTATCCCTGGCGCCTGGCCGGTGGCCTTGCAGCGGCCGTCGCGCTTCTTTGGACAGGGTCTGGCCTTATGGAAATTCGGTCCGCAAAGAGTGCAGCCGATGATCTGCGCCGCCAAACCAGGGATATATATGCATCCGCCTTTCCAGGAGATGCGAACACCGCCGACCCGGTTCGTGCCGTGTCCCGAGCCCTTGACGCGCGCCAGGATGGTGCGGGCCTCGACTTTCTGGAAACAAGCGCTGTGCTTTATGCGGCGCTTGTTGATGTTCCAAGCGCAAGTTTGCGCTCCATCCGGTTCGATACGGCGCGCGGCGGCTATGTCGCGAGCATCGCCTATTCTGCCTATGGTGACGATGCGGCGCTGAAGGCGGCTTTGGGCGCACGCGGCATCGCTGCCGATCTTGGCGACTCGCGGCGCGGCGATGATGCCGTCTTTGGCGACGTTACATTGCGGCGGGGGGGCGCATGATCCAGGACTGGTGGCAGGGGCGAGAGCCCAGGGAAAGGGTTCTCATTGGCGTTGCCGGTGTATTGACCGTGCTCGTCGCCATTGTGTTCGGCGTGTTCCAACCGCTCGTAAAGGCGAAGGGGGATGCGCGCCAACAGCTCGCCAATGCCCAGTTGGATATGGCGCTTGTTCAGCGCGGCGTTCAAAACATGTCTGGATCTCTTTCCAGTGGCGATGGGCCCAGACCTGCCGAGGATGCCGATCAGTTCCGGACATCACTAACCCGCTCCGCGCGCGAGAATGGGCTGTCGATTGCCCGGCTACAAAGCGGTCCCGATGGATCTTTGCAGATTACTTTGGATGATGCGGATCCGAAAAAATTATTCGCTTGGCTACAGACCATGAATAGCGAGGCGGGCGGGCATGTCCTGTCGGCCAGTATGAGCAGCCGCCAGGGTGAGCGCGTGCAAGCCGTTATCGAGTTGCAGGGAGCGAGCCAATAGTGCGCCTTTTTGGTTTAATCCTCCTGTTTGTGCTCGTGTTTGTGGGCGTTGCGATTGCGACGATGCCATTATCATTTGCGCTCAAACGCGCGAATTTAAACGCGTCTGGTATCGTCTGGACCCAAGCAAGCGGGACAATTGGAAAAGGGGTGATCAGTGGCTTGCAGGTCGGTGCCCAACCGATTGGCAATGTTGACTTAAAGCTGCGGTGGCGAAGCTTACTCACGGCCAAGCTCGCCTATGTGGTGGATTGGTCAGGTGCGGTTGGACGCGGGCATGGCGAGTTGGTGCTTGGCCGGAATGTCATCGACCTGTTCGATTTATCAACCGAGGTTCCTGTATCTCAATTGGTCGGCCTCAGCGATGAGCTTCGCCGCAATGGCGGTTCTGCGCGCATCAGCGGGGCTCAAATCCGTTTCGTAAATGCTATATGTGATGCGGCGAGCGGTGATGTGTCGACCGATACCGTCTCGCGGCTTGCCCAATCCTATGGCCAGTCTGCCAGTCCTCTGCGAGGAACCTTCCGTTGCGATGGTCCAATGCTAACCCTGCCGCTTACGGGCACGTCTGCAACCGGGGAAACCCTGGCGGCTACTTTGCGCGTCGGCACGGCCGAAGTGTCGAGCATGGCGGCACGGGTTGAAACCGAGAACCCCGAATTTGCCGCCATACTCGCCCTGCAAGGGTTCCAACCGGAAGCGGGCGGATATGTCTATCGGCGCGAAACCTGGATTGGAGGCCAGCGATGAAACCGGCAATACTATGCTTTGGTTTGGCGCTTGTCGCTGCCGGCTGTGCTTCCTCCCAAGGGGCGACCGGGCCTGCAAATACCCCAGACAATACGAGGGAAGTTGCTTCAACATCCCAAACGGGCCTCGTCTCCGATGTGCCGGGTATTGGCCTTCCTGCGCAGACCCTCGCCATTGGTGAATGCGGTCTCTTCTTGTGGAGCCAGACAGACCTTTCAAGATTTACATTCTTCGCCAAGGCAGGGGCCTCTGAGGCGTTGCTGCTCTTTAATGGTGCGCCCACAGACCTCGCGCTTACGGCCACACGCGGCGATATTTTCGGCCAGTTCCTAACCGATCTGACCTACCGCATCGTCTCGACGGGGCAGGAGATCACCGTCACCTACACGCCGGGGGAACCGCTTGAGGGCGGAGCCCGTGTCTCTTCAGGCCGTATCTCGTATAAGACGCCAGATGGCTGGACCACTGTGCTGCCCGTGGTCGGTGTCCGCGCCTGTCAACTCCAGCCCCCGCCGGACACTGAACCGCGTCCACGCTAAAGTGACCTTTGGGGCCGCTCTAGGCGGACTGTTTCTTCTCAGGTCCATCGGGTAGCGCGATCTTGTGGTTGGTCGTGCTCGACAGGTAACCCTCGATATCCGATCCCGGCATCGGCCGGGCGTACAGATATCCCTGCACCTCC
>JBCBAO010000244.1:0-4213 GCA_038532405.1 Pseudomonadota bacterium
GGTGTCGAGCCCGCCACTATAGGCGAGGACGACTTTTTTGGGGGGTGGAGGGGCTGTCCTGGTCATGGGCGGGCGGTATCCTTGGGGTTGGCGATCATTTCAAGCCGCCTTATGGGGCCGAGTGTGCGGCGAGGGCAAGCGTTTCTCGGGTTCGCCCGACGCGTGTGCGCCCCTTTCCAAATCCGTTAATAGAGTGTTACTCTGTTTGCTCAAATTCAATCGACCTTCGCTGGGTGCGGGGGGCATGCGCAGGAATGAGCGGATCTTGTCATGGCGAATGTGAATGAAATCGTGGGGCCAGATGCGGAGGATCTCGACCCCGATACCGAGATCAACATGCTGATTGCTGCGATTGCCGCGCGCCAGGCCAAGCCCCAGGGGGCCTTGTCGTCGCGATTGCGCGGAGGGGATATGGCCCATTTGCGCCAACACCCCGCGGACGCTTTTTTGCAAACGCTGAACACCAAGGTCGAAACCGAGGCGCGCGACCAAGCGAAACTTGAAATCGACGGAATTGCCGATGAGATAAAACATTCTGTTGAGCAGAAGACGGCGTCAAAACGAGATCGGGGCGGCTTTGGGGCGCGGCGGCCAGGGCCATCTGCGGCGAAGGCTCCGCCTGCGACAAAAGGGGCAGACTTGACCATGCTCGGCCTTGCCGCGCAGAAGCGCGCGGAGCTGAAGGCCGTGAAGGATAAGCAGGCCGCCAGGCTGGACACCGGATTGAAACCTGTTTCCGCAAATGGATGGCTGGTCGATGTCATGACGGCAGCAAAGGCCGCGGGCGGTGGGGCCGTCTTTTTCGAGGATGGGCCTGGGAAAAAGGCTGGCTTGCCGCCGAAGGCATCTGAAGACGCCGGGGACAAAGCCGTTCTTGCAGGACCAAATCGAGGGGCCAATCCGGACCATGCTGCTGCGCGTGACCGAAAGAGGCCAGAGGCTTTGCTTCTGAAAGAGCCGATCGCGGCAAAACTGCAGGATAAAGCGACACCAGAGACGAGGCACCCGGCTGAGCCAGCTTCGCCAATTGTCACGACGCGCGAAGTGAAACCGAAGCCTGTTCCACCTACAGAAGCGAAGCGACCCGTAAGGCCCATTCCGATTGCGAAACCGGCCCCCGTCATTGATGGTAAATTGCGGAGAGAGGGGGCTGGATCAAGGCCGAGCCGTTCAAGCCCGCCGCGGGCCATGCCGGCACCGGTCGCTGCTCTTTCCGGCGGCACGCGCAAACGCAAGGCCGCGCCTAAGCCTTTTGTTCAACCCCATCGCCAGCCATTTGATCGGCGGGAACTGCCGCTCTGGTTCACACTAGGTATGCCGCTGGCCGCGGTTTCCATGGCCGCGCTTCTCGTTGGTATCGCGGCACTTGGAGATGACCCAGCTTCGGAAAATCTGGTGCTGGCTTCGACGGGTGCTGGGGATCGGGATCCCGCGGCGGATCGGGTTGAGCCGGTTCAAAGTGTTCTGCCATCGGTGCCGGAAACGGCCGAAACCAATGCGAAGCTTGATGCTGCGCCGGCGAAGGAAGCTGCCTCTCAACCTATTGATGCGAATACATCAGCCGAAACGCCTTCGACGGCACCCGTACCCGTCTCGGCAGCCATACGCGAGCCGGTTTCCAGATCAACGCAGGGAAGCGCGAGCCTAGCAAGCGTTGCGATTGTGCCGCCGCCGAGCGTGAAGCCCATTCGCCTTGGGGATGCAACGATCCGTCCACCGGCAGCGTCGCCATCCCGTGCAACCCAGCTTGCATCGATCTCTCCGACGGCACCGTCGGCCAAGCCTCGGACGATCGCCGTACGGGCTGGATCCGGTCGGCAAGTCGCAGCGGTGCAGACGCAGCCACCGCTTGCCAGCCAGCGCCAGACGACGAATACGTTGCCGGTGCGCGTTTTTTCCGGTGCGTTTGAGGATGGGTCAGCAGCAGCGGTGATTGCAGGATTGGCGGATCTGAGTGGATCTGGCCTAACGGATACTGAAACCCGATGGCTCGCGCGCGATCTTGAACGTGCCCTCGACAATGAAATTGACGGCCGGAAAGTGAGCCTGAAATCGGCACGTGGCGATCGGTATCTCGTATCTTTCGACCGGTCTCAGCAGGAGGTGCGGACCTATGATGTGTCCCGCTCGCGGGATGTTGCTGCCTTGCCGGATCAGATTGTGCTGGAAGGGGGCTGGTATGTTGCCCAAAGCACTGCGCCGTTGCGAGCGACACCGTCGGCCAGCGGGTTCTTTCAGTCGCAGACGCTCGAAACTGGCATGCTCGTGCAGCGTATGGGGACATTTACGGACCGATATGGAGACCGCTGGTATCTGGTTGGACAGCGCGGCGTCGCCATTGGATATGTGTCGCCGGCAGATGTCGTCGTTGCCGGGGCCTATGCTGGGGACTTTGGCTTGCCGTTTGCGGCCAATACGCGCGATATCGCGACGGACCGGCGCACCGTGTTCACGCCCTGCCGGATGATCCGGATCGAAACGAGTACGGGGGCGGCGCAGCGGGTGAAGGTGTGCCGCGATGCCTCTGGGCATTGGATCGATGCGCGCACAGGCCTGGTCGAGACCCAGCAAGCCCGCAGCGGACGCCCTGTGGAGGCGGCGACCTTGCTCGTAGCGGCGGCAGAGACATCCTCGCGCAACGAGCTGCCGGACGCCATCAAATCCCAGCACATACAGGATAGCCTGGACCAATTGTTGGACCATGCCGGCGCGGGCCAAAGTGTTAAACGCCCCCTCATTGACGGAAACCATCTGACGTTCACATTTGGCGATGTGTATCATCGGGATGCGTTTGCACCGATTATGCGGGTCGATGCCTTGGGTCCCATCGACCGACCGCTTCGGATTAAGGCTGGGT
Organism: Pseudomonadota bacterium; assembly: GCA_038532405.1. GTDB lineage: Bacteria > Pseudomonadota > Alphaproteobacteria > Caulobacterales > Hyphomonadaceae > CALLCD01. The sequence goes on from JBCBAO010000244.1 coordinate 2,858, forward strand.
GGATGCAGGTTCCGAACGGCGCGAGCCTGCACCCGACGCCGAGTTATGAGTCCGCGCTATCTGTTCGAAAAATCGAACCCGGTTTCGCCATTGAAACGATTGGGGACGTGACCGATGATGTCGGACGCAGCTGGACCCTGGTTGGGCGCTCTGGAACGGCTTTTGGATATGTTCCAAGCGACGCCCTCGCCGAGTTGAGTGGAACGGAGCCTGTCAGGGCTATGCCGAATATTCGCGAGCAGCGCCAAGCAAACTGGGTCGCCACCTCTGTGCCTTGCCGAACGGTTGCCTACGACACCGGTTCGGACAGCGGTTCGCTAACAGCTTGCCAGGATACCCATGGTGGCTGGGAGCTCACGCCCGATACAGCGGTGCAGCGTTATGCGCAGGGTTTAGAGACCCAGCCAACTGCCCCGTAAAGCTTTTCCGGGCGCTGTCCTTATCCGTATGGGGGGAGCCCCCGACCTTGTCTGGTCCTTTATCCCAAAATGCGGGCAACCAGGACGATAACGGTGGCACCTACGGTGGCCTCAGCAACGTCTGCTGCGAAGGGCATGCCGAATTCTGGCAGGGAAAACCCAGCGAATTCCAGCACGACGGGGCCCAGAAATGAGCCGAGAATTCCGGCGACCAGATAGCGAATAATACCGCCTTTGCCCCCGACGATCTGGCTTGCCAGCCAACCGGCAAGAACGCCGATTCCGGAGCAGACCAGCAATTCCTGCTGAGTCACTTCCACGCCAAAACTGTCAAAAACGGACTGTATTCCAGCCCAGAAAGCCTCGAAATCCACCACATTCCTCCCTTGGCGATCTGTCTTAACCTTAACAGATATACCGTGGCAAAACTGTGGTGGCCAGAACTCTTGGCAATCTGGCGAGTGGGGCGGTGCTGATTATTCGGTTAGGCGCAATTCGTTCAGCGTTGTTGCGATTTCTGCATAGGCAGCTTCCAGTTCGGCGGCGTTGTCAGCCGAAAAGAAGCGGAGGGGTGAGGCGGCGCAGTCCTGGAGTATCTCCTGGCCAGCGGCTGGGGCCTGGAAGGCGACGGCATAAATTCGAATGCCTTGATCCCGCATATTTTGGCAAGCCGTGCGGGCCTGATCATCCGACGATCCCTGGCTATTGTCGTAGCGCCGATTGAACTCGCCATCAGTCATCAAGATGACGGCTTTGCGGGTGTCCGGGGCGTCATACGCAGCCGGTGCACTTTCGCTCGGCCAAACGCTCGCCCAATCCGGCGAGATCAAATACCAGGACCATTCGATTCCGAGATGCCCAGCGGTTGCCCCTTGGGTGGTGAGCGCAGCGATCTCAGATTTGATCCGGTCTGGATCGGATGTGATGGGCAGCACCG
>JBCBAO010000245.1:0-4211 GCA_038532405.1 Pseudomonadota bacterium
CTTGAAAGGGCTGCGACCAGGCGTGGCCCCGCCGCTTTTGCAATTGCCAGCGCATCGCTGGGAGACAGATTTTCCGGGCTTTGGCCCGTGGCTTCGTTCAGGCGTGCGTACCAGGCCTTTGTGCGCGGTGCCTGTTTAAAGCACGCCTCGACAAAGTCTGGTAGTGTTTTCTCGACAAACCACACATTCATATGGGCGTGGACATCGACCATGCCCGGCTTGGTCGAGACAAGATAGTTGCCAGCTCCGGCTCCTTTCCCGCCGCGCAGTCTTTCCTCAATCCACATGAGCTGCGCGCGCCATTGATCTTGCAGTCCCGGCGCAGCCGCCGCTAAGGCATCCATATCAAAAGTTCCGCCCATCAGTTTCTGGCGATCTTCGACAAAGCCGTCCGGAAGGGCGGTGGCACCAAGGGTACCGAAGATCACACCGACACTGGTTTGAAACCATTTCCCGTCCGCCCAGGCGGCCACCATTGCACAAAGGCCTTCATGGCCCGGCAGAAGCAATCCCGGCACTTGAAAACGTACCTCCAATTCCCTCAGGATAGCAGCCGTATCGCAGTAGATATCGGCACCTATCTGCATGACAGGCGTGCGTCGATATCCGCCCGTCAGGGGTATGAGATCTGGTTTCGGCATCACCACGGGCACATCAACTTTGGCCCAGGCAAGATTTTTCAGCCGCAAGGCCAGTCTTACTTTTTCAGAAAAGGGCGAGGTGGCATATTGATGAAGAATAATACTGCGTGCGTCAGCCATGATTGAATGCTCTCCCCATCCGCCGAAGCTTAAACTCTAGAGTGATCTGCACGCCGAATGAAGGGCTTTGCTTTGTCCAAGTGGTGGCTAAACTGCGACCGGGCGGGACACATGCCGAGGAACGGAGCGCATAAATGATTGATTTTGACGGCCTTAGGGGACTTGCAGACATTCCCCGCATGCAGGCAAAGGCGCGTCCCGATGCTCCAGCGCTTTGGTTCGAGGGCGAGACAACAAGCTTTGCCGAGCTAGACCGACGGTCAAACAAGATCGCGAATGCTCTAATTGCCGCCGATGTACAGCCCGGCGACCGCGTCGCTTATCTCGGCAAGAACCTCGACCGTTATTATGAAATTATGTTCGGAGCCACCAAGGCTCGCGCGGCATTGGCGGCGCTCAACAACCGACTTGCGCCGGCCGAACTTCAGTTCGTCGCGTCTGATGCGGAGGCGAAGATACTATTCGTGGCCGAAGACTTTTATGAGACCGCTGCATCTATTGCTGAGGATTTGCCCGCTTTGAAGGGCATTATTGCGATTGATGGCGGCCATTCCTCTTGGCCCGCCTATGAGGAGGTCCGAGACAAGTTCGACGACAACGATCCGAATTTGGCACCCCTACCAGGCGACGATGTGATTCAGCTTTACACGTCGGGAACGACAGGACTGCCAAAGGGCGTGATGCTGACCAATGCCAATTATCTTGCCTATATGCGTCAATCCACCGGGCTCGACTGGGCAAGATATGCCCCTGGCGATCGCGTTATGAACGCCATGCCCTTGTTCCATGTTGCTGGCGTCAATCTGGGTGTATTGGCCATATCGCAAGGAGCCGAGACACTCATTTTGCGGGATATTGTGCCCTCCGAAATACTGCGATTGATCGAAAGCCACCGTATCGTCCACGCATTTTGGGTGCCCGCAGTTATTTTGATGCTGACCCAGGAACCAAGCGCTGCCGAAACAGACTTCTCATCCTTGAGGAATGTGTTTTACGGGGCCTCACCCATCGCAGAAACGCTTTTGCTGGAGGCGCAGGACTTGATGGGCTGCGACTTCACCCAACTCTACGGTCTTACCGAGACCGTCGGTGGAGGCACTTTCCTCCCATCGGCGGCCCATAATCCTGCCTGGGGAAAGCTTCGCTCCTGCGGCGTGCCTTATCCCGGTGCCATTATCCGTTGCATGGATGGGGACGGGATGCCTGTGCCAACTGGAGATGTTGGCGAAGTCGCCATCAAAGCGGACTTTGTCATGAAGGGATATTGGAACCGGCCCGAAGCAACTGAAACGGCTATACGAGACGGTTTCTTCTATACGGGCGACGCCGGATATTTTGACGAAGATGGTTTCCTCTATATCCATGACCGCGTGAAGGATATGATCATCTCTGGCGGCGAGAATATCTACCCGGCCGAAGTGGAAAATGCCGTCTTTAGCCATCCGGATGTTGCCGATGTTGCCGTTATTGGTGTCCCGGATAAGAAATGGGGTGAGACCGTGAAGGCGATCGTCGTGGCAACGGCGGGAACAAGCCCTTCCGAGGCGGATATTATCACCTGGGCGCGTGAGCGGATTGCCGCCTTCAAATGCCCGAAAAGTGTTGATTTCACTGATGCTTTGCCGCGCAATCCTTCTGGAAAAATTCTGCGTAAGGATCTGCGAGAGCCCTATTGGAAAGACAATGATCGGCGTGTCGGATAAGCGCCGCCTTCAAACCTGACGGGTTTCATAAAGCCTTTAACAAGGCTTTTGACCGATGCTCGCCCTGGGGAAATTCTGGAGGGTAGAGCCATGTATGATGCGCGGGGACCGTCAAACGAAGAAAAAATGGGCCATTTGGGCTTTGCGATCATCGTGCTCGCCATTGTGGTTGGGGCCTTTTTGCTTGTTCTGAAGGGACCTAATCTTTTCGGCAGTTCACAAGAGGTCGCTCAGCGCACAAGCGATGGGCTCCTTGGTGCATTGCCTGGGGTTGATATGGCCCGTTTGGACCAGGCTCTACTCGCCTTCGATCCGGATGCGCATATGGCGATTTCAACGGCAATCCGGGGCGAGCAAACCGATCCTCAGGCTTTGCAAACACTGATGGTTTCTGAGCTTATGCCAGCCTTGCAAGCGAAGGGGCCTATACTCGCAAAATCGGATGTTCGCTATTTCGATGAAATCCTCACCCTTACCCAAGATCGGCTGAGGGTTGCTGCTGGATCTGGTTCCAAATGGTGCACCGGCGGCAGCTATATCCCCTACATCGACGCGATGGAGGATAATCCTGAGGGGGCCATTCAGGACCTGGTGGCAGATATGGGCGAAAAGACGATGATTGCAATTTCCCAGTTCACCGTCGATCTGGCCACCCTTTTATTGGAAGCCGGCGTCGATGCTGAGAAAAATCCAGCCGAGTATGGCGAATTGACCCCACAGGATAATGCCGTCCTCCAAGGGGTCATGTTCTCAATGATGGCCGATCCGCAGATCATCTCGCTAATGGTTGCGCAACAAGCGGGTGCGGATCTGAATACGGCAGCTGCCGGTTTAAATGCTTGCTCGCTTGGCTTAACAGGTATTCTTGCGGCGAGGACCTTGCCGGAAGATACAAAGGCGCGGGCATGGGCAGCATTAATGTCTGGGCAGACAGATGTCTCTTCCGCTTTTGGGGCCGGTTTCCAGTCCGCATTTTAGCGACCTGGTTTTATTTCCGTCCAACGCCCAACTGATCTAGGCGCCATTCGAGCAGATCAATCCGATCTTGTCCAAAGAAAGGCTCACCGTCGAGCACCATCAAGGGAACGCCCCAGTGTCCGCCGGCATCCTGGGCGGCTTGATTGGCTTCAATCTCACCGGTTAGACGCTCTTTCTCAGCTTCTTGACGCGGGTCGAGTTCGGAAAGATCTAGCCCTGCGCGGTGTGTTGCATCGGCTAAAACGGTTCCACTCGTCCATTCCTGGCCCGACCAGATAATGTGGGACACTTCGTCCATGAATGCCCATCCAATATCGTCACCCGCTTCGCAAGCGAGGATACCGAGCCGCGTGAGTCGGTGGATGTAGGGCTGGTCTTGTGCGATTTTCCGTGTCGACATGTCCATGACCACGGGATCCGGTTTCATCTGGGCGAGCGGCAAGCCGAGATATTGCGACAAGCGCACGATGTCTCGGAACAGATAGCCGGTCCATTGCGGATGCGCGGTCTCGAAGAATTCAGGCGTGCGGATTGCGATTGGATAAACGGGGCGGGGCCTGATCCTGGCCTCCCATTTTTCGCCAAGCGCCCGCAGTCGCTTGGTTGCCAAATAGGAGTATGGACTGCGGAATGACCAAAAGACATCTACGATTTTCATATTTGTCATATTGGCAGACTTCTTTTTTCAGGTCATCAGGTCACCTATGGAAATGAATAAGGGTTTTCGCGCAATGCTGGATGCGGTTGGTCTTGGTATGCCGGACCTGAC
>JBCBAO010000246.1:0-4151 GCA_038532405.1 Pseudomonadota bacterium
AACGAAATAATCGTGTCAAGCGGAACCATAAAATCCCGCGTTATTCCATTTAAAATTTCTGTCTGCTGATTGCGGGCAATCTCAGCTTCGGAATAGGCTCTCTCTAGTTTATTCGCATAGGTAATGACGCTGCCGACATCGTTCCATCGCTCGATCATATACCCACTGTCGGTGAAACTTCTACGGTATGAATAATAGCTTGAGGCGATCTTCATAACCTTCTCACCATCATCAAGCGGTGCCTCGAAGATTCCGTTTTTGTAAAGATCGTTTTCAAAGATGGTTTTTCCGTCGACATCCCGAACGACCAAAGCAGCTTCTCCCCCGGAGACGGCCTCTTTCAACATTGAAAACCCATCCTCGACGAGCATAAGCGCCTTTTGCTTTTCAACGGTGTCGACAAGTTTCAGATGCGAGACGTAAAGCCCTATGGATACCAGGCTAATGCCCAGGAAAATCGTAATAAAGCTGACATATGGACTTTGGAATAGCGCTCCAAGGATCACAAGTGGCATACAGCCAAAAGCAAATCGTGATCCAACATTGGTGATTGCGCCACCGCTTGCGCCCGCCGCAAGACACATCCCCGTCCCGGCAACGATCAAGATAACGTTCAGGACTTCATTACTTCCCTGGAACAAGACAACGGAAAGGCCCCACCATGCACCAAAGAATGCTGCATTGCGGCCGGCATGTTTAACAAATGTCTTGGAGACCCTTGATGGATCAAAAGCACGTTTGCGGAGCTTCTTGGCTGAAAAGTATTGGGCAGCAGAAATGAGGCACAAAACACCGGACCATGGAGCTAAAATCCAAAGGTCAACCGTGTAGGAATATGCCATTGAAGCGGCCAACGCATTCAACGCGGTAATGAGTGAAAGCGGCGGCATGACCGTCAGCAGACGGTGATACATGTCTGAATAGACTTGCCGTTCAATGCTCTTATCGAGATCGTTAACACCGCGATAGGTGCTGATTAAAAAAGACTTTAGCGACCGGTCGAGCATTGAGGTGCTATACACAACAACCAGAAAAACTTGGTTTATTGTCTATCCGTGAATCTCTGCTCGAAGTTAATAGGTTGGAAATACTGCTGGCGTTCGCTCAAAGCGTCGCTCTAATTTGCTTTGCTAGATCTACGTTAAACTCAGTAATGTGCGAAACGGCCTCATGTGAGAAGGATGAACCGGTATGGAAGGTCTTCAACGGACCTTGAACCGCCCGCATGGTTGCAAGCAAACCATTCGCCAGCGCTTCACGGTTATAAGTCGGCGCATATCGCCACAAAACTTGCCGCACGACCCGGGGCGATGTCGCCCCATGGCGGATCGCATCGGCGAGTAAAATTTCGCCCAATTCTTCGTCTGAATAAGGACCTCCAGCTTGACCGATGGAGAAAAGATCGCCTCCCATCTCAGGATCATGGATTTCCCGCCGCGCAACAAAAATTCCGCCAATCGTGTCCGGTGAAACGGCCGATGCTGTCCAAGAATAAACGTCTGCGTCATCGAACCACTTTTCAGCGGCAATTAGGGTTAAAGCGTAGCGCCCCCAACCGACGGATTCTGCAATTGCCTGCTCATCATGTGTTGGCTCAGCCAATTTGGCGAATTCATCAAGCGCGAGCGTATTTATGAGAATATCGCCCTCTACCACGTCGCCATTCGACCCGATAACTGAAACACCTTGAACACCGCGCTCGATCGACATGGCTTCAAAGCCAAGTCGGACCGTCAAGTCGGATGCATATAGCTGCCAGAAGCGTTCCCAGCCGCAGACGGGCATAATGAGGTAGTCGAATATACCGGTTAGAAACATATCGAAGTTCACCCATCTTAGGGCGTGCAGCAAGGGGACTTCGCTGAGATATCCATAACCAAGTGTCGTAACCACTCGATGCATGAGCCGTTCAATTTTATAGAGCTTGTTTTCACGCAACCATTCAGCGGCCGGCCTAGACGCTTCGACCGCCGCCGCGCGATCACCTCGCTCCAATCGGCGCATAAGCCCACGACGCTTGAGCAGATAGCGAATTGCCTGCACTACCAAGGGGGCTCCATCACCGCCCCTAACGTAACGCATGACGACTTCGCCATCCATCAATTGCGTTTTTATGCGGCGAAGCTTGATCTTATTCCGACGCATCCATTTTAGGAGCCGGCGATGGGCGAAAACAGCGTAGCAAGTGCCGAACTCCACGATATGATCGCTATACGAAACACTCAGGCACCGACCCCCAATCCGACCCTCTTTTTCGAGAACCACAACCTCAAGACGAGGATCTTCCCGTAGAAACTTTCCGATCGTCAAGCCTCCGGGCCCGCCGCCAAGAATAACGACTTTTTTGCGTCCGGCAGATCCTTCGATTTTGCTTTGCGATGTCATAAATATCCAGATCGGGTGTATCAATAAGAGATAGGGCTGTCTTTACAGAAGCAAACCCGGCACCAATTCGGTGGGATTGGCAAATATCTCCTTCATCCGACACGGTGATATTGCGAGAATATTCCCTAGGAAGAGCGGTCGTATCAAGTCAGCTTCCAAGTAGCATATTTAGCATGGGTTCCTTATGTTCAAACCGATGCGAACTGCTTTTCCGATACTTGCTTGGCGACAGGCGACCGACACCGTGGAGGCCTGCTGAAAATGCCGAAAGCGCTTATTGTCGGCAGTGGCATTGGCGGGCTTACAGCTGCCCTTTGCTTCGACTTGATAGGCTGGGATGTGCAGCTGCTTGAGCGCTCCGATGATATCCGAGAGGTTGGTGCCGGCATCCAAATCAGCCCGAATGCAATGAAGGTATTCAAGCGCCTCGGTTTGGATCAAGCCCTTGCAAACGCCGGCTTCGCTCCTGACGCGATTGAGCTGCGCATGGGGATAAGCGGCATGGATTTGATTCGTGCGCCACTCGGTACAATAGCGATGCGGAGATGGGGAGCGCCCTATCTCCATATTCATCGTGCTGATTTGATCTCCATACTGAAAACGGCCCTTAACGATAGGGCCCCCAATGCATTGCAGTTGGGCCACCGCGTTGTCGGATACAACACTTCTAGCGATACAGTTTTTGCCGAACTCGCCGATGGGGCGCATTTTCCCGGCGACCTACTCGTTGGAGCGGACGGTATTCATTCGACCATCCGTGAACAGATGGTAGGGCCTGACAGCCCCAGATTTACTGGCAATGTTGCCTGGCGCGCCGTGGTACCCGTTGAACGCCTGGGAGATGATGCGCCACGCGGTGTTGCGGGTGCATGGATGGGCAAGGGAAAACACGCCGTGACCTACCTTCTGAAAGATGGCCGTGTTGCAAACTTCGTCGGCGTTGTCGAGCGGGATGACTGGACACAGGAAAGCTGGACGGAAGAAGGCAGCAAAACCGAAGCCCTCAAGGATTTTAGCGATTGGCATCCAACGATTACGCGACTGATCAAAGAAGCTGACCGCCTCTATCGCTGGGCGCTGTTCGATCGGGCCCCTCTGCCCGGTTGGATTGATGGGCATGCTGTCCTGCTGGGGGATGCTGCCCATCCAATGTTGCCATTCATGGCCCAGGGATCAGCCATGGCGATTGAGGATGCCTGGGCGCTTGCGGCATTCATGGCCTCAGAACCTTCCCGCGCCGAGGCGCTATGGGCGTATCAAGCCCTGAGATATCCAAGAACATCAGCAATGCAAAAAGGCTCTCGCGCCAACGCGAAAACCTTCCACAAACGCACGCGCGCCGGGCAGCTCTCGACCTATGGACCAATGTGGCTCGCAGGTCGGTTGTTTCCCGCGCTTGGACTGAAACGGCAAGACCCGATCTACGGCTATGATATCACGGAAAAGACACCAAATATGCCGGTGCGAGAAGACGCAAAACCTAGCTCAGCGAAAAGCGCCGCGCCGCCAGAGCTTCCAAGCCAGGACAGGTGACCATAATAGGGGGTGGCGACGTTGGTGATCGCTGACCTCAATACTGGCACCGGAGTGGCTTTTCAGCTTGTGCAGGACGTAATCGAGGCCGCCATCGAAGGTAAAGGCTCCCTTCAACACCCGCAGCGCCGTTGCCGGCTTGCCGACCCAACGGCGTGTCGCCCATTTGAAACGCGCCATCTGGCGGGCAGCAAACCCAGCGGGCGCAATCTGGACTTTGCCGCCCTGGCCAC
>JBCBAO010000247.1:0-4128 GCA_038532405.1 Pseudomonadota bacterium
TACAGGGCCGGCGGCGGCCCCGTTCAATGCCTGGGTCGTGTTGAAAGGGCTCGAAACCCTGGACTTGCGGGTCAAGGCCGCCAGTGCGTCCGCCACACGGCTTGCAGACGCGATCGCCGAACACCCAAACGTCCAAGCGGTGCGCTACCCCCACAGGCAGGACCACCCGCACTATGCTGTCCATAGCCAACAAATGTCCTCAGGCGGCACCATGCTGGCGCTTTCTGTAAAAGGGGGACAGGCAGAGGCCTTCCGCTTCCTGAACACTCTGCAGATCGTCGATATCTGCAACAATCTTGGCGATGCAAAATCCCTTGCCTGTCATCCCTGCACCACGACCCACCGCGCCCTAACCGATGAAGAGCGGACAAGCATGGGGCTGGATGAGAGCTGGGTCCGGCTATCGGTTGGCCTTGAGGACCAGGGCGACTTGGAAGATGATCTTCTACAGGCCTTGAATGCGATTTGACCAAAGACAATGACGACTTTTCCCTATCAGAGCACGACCAACGATATTACGGTGCGCGTGCGTCCAAGTTACCTGGCCGAGGAATCGTCTCCAGCCCAAAACCGCTATGTTTGGGCCTACCAGGTCGAGATTGAAAATGGATCCGATGGCATCTGGACCGTTATGGCGCGGCACTGGCATATCGTGGACGCGAATGGCCAGAGCCAACAGGTCGATGGCGAGGGCGTTGTAGGCCAGACACCAACCTTGGAACCCGGCGGAGTGTTTCGCTATACCTCCGGTGCACCGCTGAGTGCGCCCTCCGGGATCATGAGCGGGAGCTATGATCTTGCGGCGGCCACCGGCGAAAAACTCTCCGTTAAAATCCCCACATTTTCCCTGGACAGTCCCTACGAGACGAGCAAACCGAGCTAGCGAGGGAGACCGCGGCGTTTCGCGGCTCGGCGAGATTTTCAGGTCTGGGAAGGGCCGCGAAGGGCTTCAGCGCGAAATGCGCTCGGCGTCATGCCGACAATGGATTTGAACGCGCTGTTAAACGGCGTCAGGGATGCATAGCCCACATCCATGGCGATGGTGAGCACCGGGATGCGGGCTTGTTCGGGATCTTCCAGGCGATGCTTGGCTTCACCGATCCGATAATGGTTGAGGAAACTCGAAAAATTGCGAAATCCCATGGATCGGTTGATGAGCGACCTCAGTTGATGCTCCGGCACGCCGACATGCTCAGCCAGCTTGCGAATGGTCAGGCCGTGTTCGCGATAGATGCAATCAGTGTCCATAAGCGTATCGAGCTTGGCTTTGGTCGGCACATCCCTTGGGTCGAGACCCGTCATTTCGGGCGGGGCTTGGCGGATGGCTTCGAAAGCAAGGGCTTCCGGGTGCATCCGAGCGAGCCAGAGCAGCAGCATCAAGCTGAATGGCGGTGCCAATAGCATGAGGTATCGAGGGCCAGATGTGATTGCAAAGACCTGGAATGCCTCCGTCGCCAGATAGATGAAAATAAACATGACCCCGATCCCCACGGCGATCCGGACGCGCTCACGCCGCCGCGCCTCGACAAGGTCTTGCGACCGACCGGACAAGGCGCGGTAGACAATGTGGACCATAAATCCGAGGGACATGGCTAACCAAACCAGACGGGCACCCCCCATCCAGGGGGGCCGGAAGCCAAGATACCAGGCCGCATAAAAGCCAATAAGACCGAAATAGACCGCAAGAATGCCGCCCCGAACAGCGCCAATCCGAAAATCTTCCTCAAACAGGGCAAGCCCGAACAACCAACCAAAGGCAAACAAAGCCGTGGCGAAGACATTGATCACCACCCACTCCGGCCCAGACAGCACCCATGGGCGGGTGCCGGCGGTTAAGAGCAAGCAAATCATGGCGAGGTTCAGGAGAAATGCGTATCGCAAGAGCGGGGTTTTGAGCCGCGTGCGAAGCATGAGTGCGCAGAGACCTGTGAGCAGCCCAATGGAGCCAAAGCGGATAAAAACTTCCAGATATATGGTCAAATTCCACCTGCCCATGCGCAGTTGCCGGGGCAATTGATCAACCCCGGACACCCTTTTCAGCGCTGGAAGGTGAATGGCACCCGAACCGGTCCGCGATCAAGTCACGGATGCTTGCTCAGAATTTTACGTGATTTTGTCGACCTGGCCATATTCCAGGTCAACCGGCGTTGCCCGGCCGAAGATCGAAACCGTCACTTTCAGACGCGCAGCTTCGTCGTCGATCTCCTCAACTTCGCCTTCAAAGCCGGAGAACGCGCCATCATTCACACGAACCTGCTCACCGATTTCGAATGTAATGGTGGGCCGTGGCCGATCGGCTGCGTCTTCGGCAGTGCCGAGAATACGGTTCACTTCACGCTCCGGCACAGGCAGCGGTTTTTTTCCGCCATCAGCGCCGAGAAATCCAGTCACCTTGGGTGTGTCTTTCACAAGGTGATAGATGTCATCGGTCAGGTGCGCTTTCATCAGGATATATCCCGGGAAAAACTTGCGCTCGCTCGTGCGTTTTTTGCCGCGAACCACCTCCACCACTTCCTCGGTGGGCACTTCCATTTGCTCAATCAAGGAATCAAGGCCGTTCGTCTCGGCCTGCTCACGTATGTGGGCCGCCACTTTCTTTTCGAAATTCGAATAGGCGTTGATGATATACCATTTGGCTTCGGCCATGATCGCGCGGCGCTCCTTTAAGCTCCAAGGCCAGTGATCAATCGCACGATGCGCGAAATAACTTGATCCCCGGCGAACAGGAACAGGGCGACAATTGTAGACATGATCAGGACCATGATCGTCGCCGTCACGGTTTCGCCACGGGTCGTCCAGGTCACCTTGGACCCTTCCGCCCGCACCTGCCGGACAAAGGTGATCGGCCCTGTGCTCTTGTTTTTGTCAGCCATGTTTGAACTCTTGATGAAAGCGGGGGATTAGCGGGTTTGCCGCGCGCCGTCTATGCCTAATGTACGTGATGCTATCGTCGAATATGTGGTCGGCGGCGGTGGGGACGTCAATAGGAAATGGGCAGCTGCCGGCCCAAAGCGCCAAATTGGATTTGCCGAAAGCACCTTCGGGTCATAAATCATCGAAGTGATATGGCTGATCTAGAAACACCCTCCACCGACACCCCCGACACCAAAAGCGCTTTTTCGTTCAATTTCGACAGGCTCGCCGCGATCTTCGCAATTGCCGTCTCATTTGCTGCCATGGGGATCTCGCTTCTCGAAGTCTCCGCAATCCAGGCCCAGCAACGCGCATCCGTTTGGCCCTATGTCGAAATCACCGAGCGATACAACTCTGATGGCTTCGCCATATCCCTGTCCAATAAAGGCGTCGGCCCTGCGATCATGGGGGAAGTTCGCCTGATTGATAAAGGTGCACCGGTTGTCAGCCTGGACGCGCTCATAAGGAATACAGTGGGTGAGGAAGACGCGTTTTCATACGATGTTTATGGAGCCAGCGATCCCTCCAATGGTGTTGTCGCTGCAAGCGAAGTCTATACGCTCTTCAGTGTCCCCTGGGAGCCGAGGACACGTCGCTTTGTGGAGCGCGCGGCAACAAGCGTGGATGTTCGTGCGTGCTACTGTTCCATCCACGATGAGTGCTGGACTGTGTCCATGAACCAGAAAATTCCAGAAACCGCCGACAGCTGCCCCCGCACTTAAATACCAGCAGATGGCGTGGAGCGAAAAATCCGAACGCCGCCAACCAGCAGCGCGCCCTGCCCACCCGCAACGGCGTTCTTGGGATCAAACATCGCGCCCAGAGTGTCCTCAGCGATGTGCTCCGGGCCATAATTTGTAAGGAAGGTCAGGTCCCCCCTTTGGCGGCAACGCAGCCCGTCCGGCATTGACCGGACGTCTATGCCAGCCGCGCCCGCCATGTCACAGATCAAAGCATCCATCAGCGCGCGATCTGGCCAAACGGCGAGATAGCGCACCGATCCGGACTGATAAACCGCCCCGCTTCCATCTGCGAGTTTCGCCATCGGCACCAAATCCGTCTCTACAAATTCTCGCCAGCGCGCCGCCGTGAACGGCGTTTCGGCATAAGTGCCTTCGATGGTGAGCCCCTCGGTGAGGCTTTCAACCCGGGTGACCTTCAACCCAATAAGATCTTGGATCCCACCGGGCGGGAGAGTGGTTGGGATCTGAAAAG
>JBCBAO010000248.1:0-4120 GCA_038532405.1 Pseudomonadota bacterium
CAGCCGTTTCCCTGTCATCCCGGGCGAAGCGCAGCGCAGACCCGGGACCCAGGCCCAAACCAACGGCGCAAATGAACAGAGCCCTCAGCCCGCAAAGCGGCGCTCCATCGCAAGGCAAAGCCGCCGCGGGGAGCAAACAAACATGCGCCAGCGAGACAGGGACAAATATAAACATAACCCCATCGCCTTCGGGGGCCTGACAAACTCCGCCGAGCCACCTATAGCAGGGGCATATCTGACAAAGCCGGGCGAGGGACCATTGACTGACGATACACTGAAAATAGCCGGACGGACGTTCAAATCCCGGCTGATCATCGGCACGGGCAAATATGCGTCCTATGCTCAGAATGCCGAAGCAGCAGATGCCGCGGGCGTTGATATGGTCACCGTCGCCCTCCGGCGGGTAAACCTCTCCAATCCAGATGAAGATCGGCTGTCGGACCATCTCTCGCCTGCGCGGTATACCTATCTGCCGAACACGGCTGGCTGTTTTACGGCAGACGATGCCATGCGCACCTTGCGCCTTGCCCGGGAAGCCGGCGGTTGGGACCTGGTCAAACTCGAAGTGCTCGCGGACCAGAAAACCCTCTATCCCGATATGCAGGAGACCCTGAAAGCCGCTGAATCCCTCATCAAGGACGGGTTCCAGGTCATGGTCTATTGCTCCGATGATCCGGTTTATGCCCGCCGCCTGGAGGAGGTGGGCTGCTGTGCCATCATGCCCCTCGGCAGCCTCATCGGCTCTGGCCTTGGTATTCAGAACCCGGTCAATATCCGCCTGATCGTGGAGCAGGCGCGGGTGCCTGTCATTGTGGATGCTGGCGTTGGTACGGCCTCCGACGCTGCAATTGCCATGGAACTTGGCTGTGATGGCGTTTTGATGAACACAGCGATTGCCGAGGCGCGCGACCCCATCGGTATGGCGCAGGCCATGAAACATGCTGTTATTGCCGGCCGCGAAGCTTATCTCGCAGGGCGTATGGGCAAGAAGCGCTATGCCGATCCCAGCTCACCGCTCGCCGGGCTGATCTGACCGGCGCAAACGGGCAAGGGGAGGGGCCAAATGCTCCGCGAAAACATCTCGGCGCAATTGGACAATGATCCGGACTTTCGTTGGCGCGGGGAGCAGGTCAGCCGGATTGAAAATCTCTCCGACATCGTCTTTGCCCTTGCGTTCAGCATGATCGTGACAGCCTCGGATACCCCTTTCACATTTTCCGGGATCAAGACCTATCTCATAAGCCTAGTGCCCATTTCCATGGCGGTCATCGTGCTTCTCGCCACCTGGAACCGGCACTTTTTGTTTTTTCGCCGTTATGGCTTGGCGGACAATCGCATCGTTTGGCTAAATGCGATGCTGCTGCTCACAATCTTATCCATCGCCTATCCTCTGCGGTTTATCTTCGACAGCTTGTTTGCCTGGGCCTTGGCGATGATGGGAAGTTTCGAGATGATGGAACGGATTGAAGTGGGCAGCTATCGGCAGGCCGGGGAAATTGTCGCTTATTTTGGCGTTATTTTCGCTGTCCTAAATCTCTTACAGTCCCAGATATATGCCCATGCATTGTCCAAGTCCGATATGCTGGCGCTCAATGATCTTGAGCGCGCCCATACGATATATTCGGTCCGGGTGGCGCGCCTTGACGTTGTCACAGGCGGCCTCGCCGCCGGCCTCGCCTATTGGACCATACTCGGTCCATTTGCGGGGTTTTTGGTCCAGGTCGCCCTTCCCATAAGATGGATCTTAAGACGAATGACTTTGCTGCCAGCCCAACGGGTCGCTGCCAGCAATTCACCCGCGCCATAATCAACTCAACGCGCCGATGCCTAGCACATAATCAAGATAAATCGCCGCATCGCGGATATCAAAGACGAATGAAAACAGGATCACGCCCGTCATGATGGCCGTCCACGCACCATAGAGGGATCGCTCCTTCAAAAAGGTGCGTCGCTGGACCAACAAAATCAAAGCCGGCGTCCAGAAGACAAGATGGATCAGGGCAATAAACCCGGACAAGGGCGGCAAACCGATCCCCTGAACAAGCAAGGCCATGCAGAGAATACCCAGAATGAACCCGCCAACGGCCCATCTGGCTTCAATCCGCTTGCGCACGAAAAACAGTCCGGCGGCAAATGTTGCGAGCATAAAGGCGACCCAGACCATGACCCATGTCGGCGAGTTGGCCTGGCCTTCCGTATCAAAGAGTTCAAGCGCGCCATTCCCATGGCCAAAATCCTGGGCACTCGCCGAGGCCGCCAACACGCTGAAGGCCAGCATTAAAGCAGCACCTCGTCCAATGGATAATGATCCCATGGCAGCCTCCCGCAGCGGTCAATTATTGTATAGGCAAAACCTATCAGCTTTGCGCCAAAGGACAAATTCTCCGTTAGCCCGCCTTGGCAATGCTTTCAACGATCAGCGCGTCAAGACGCTCGCGGTTCAGTCCGGAGAACAGTTCTCCGCCAACCACGAAGGTTGGGGTCGCGTTGGCACCGATCGTCTCAGCGAGCTGATACGTCGCGTCGATCTGCCGTCTGAAACTGCGATCTTCCAGGTCCTCGCGCCACTGGTCCATATCGAGATCCAGGCTTTGGGCAATCTCGGCAATATCATCGTCGGAAAACCGTGTTGGCGAACGCATCAGCGCCTGGTGCATCTCGATATACTTGTCCTGGCGACCCGCCGCGAGCGCGGCCAGGGCGGCCTTCCGGCTTTCCGAAGAGAGAATAGGAAACTCTTTAAAAACAACGCGTACTTGGCCATTGTACCGCTCGGGGAGGGCATTGACGGTCTCCATCGAGGCGCGGCATGGACCGCATCGATAGTCAAAGAATTCGACCACCGTCACCGGCGCGTCTTCGGGGCCGATCGAGTAGTCGCTTGCCAGATTATAGATGCTGTCGGAGAACTGTTTCACGGCAATTCGGGACGCGGCCGCCTCTTCTTCATCCCGCTTGGCCTGGAGCGCAATCAATGCCTCTTCGACGATTTCCGGATTGGCCAGCAAATATTCGCGGACGATTTGCTCCGTTTCCGTCTTGTTGGGAGACGACGCGCCGCCCGGAGAGCACGCTACGGGGAGCAGCAAAGCACCCAAAGACGCTGCGGCAAGCAAGATGCGGGTCATGGACGGACCTTTCAGTTCGATAGATATTCGTGTCGGTTGGCCTTTTGCGATGAAACACCCCCCGCGTCCATGGCTGACCTGTTCAATTTCAAGCGATTAGCTTGCTCAGCGACGGCGATAGTATCGGCGATTTTCTTCAAGCCTTGGGTCCGTCACCGCTGCAATATCGGTGGCGCGTCGATAAAGCGTGGAGCCAGGCTCCAGGTTGCCGATGGCGCGTTGGGAAAAGGTTTGCGCGCCAATATAATCGCCGATGTGGAAGGATCGCTCCGCCGTTGCGAGTTCTGCTTCGGCCCGGCGTCCCTGCTTGTCCAGAGCTTTGGCAAGTTCCGACCACGCGAATGCGTTATCAGGTTCGGCGAGCAAGGCGCGGCGAAGCGCGTTTTCACCTGCTTCCACGTCGCCTTCCTCCCCACGTGCCACCATGGAACGGGCAAGGTTGATCAACAGAAGCGGTTGCTCGGGCAAAAGCTCCACCGACCGCTCATGGGGACCAACCGATTCAGCTACCCTACCATTTTCAAACAGGATTTGGCCTTTCAGCTCATGGTAATATGGATTGTCAGGATCGACTTCAATAAGAGCGTCTATTTCCGCAAGTGCGGTTTGGATATCCACCGACTGAAGCGCCGAAATGGCCCGGGCATAGCGCGCAGGCTCACTGGTATCGGACAGTGGATAGCGCTGATAGACTTTCACGGGTGGTTCCAGAAATCCGATGAGCTTGGCATGCATCATATCCATTTGGCGCAAGGCTCTGTCTGTCGCTGGAACGTCCCAAAGGCCGGTTTCCTCAGCCCGCGATCGCAGCGCTCTGATCCTGTCCGATGCGAGCGGGTGGGTTCTAAAATACTCGAAGCGCCGCGCCTGGGACAGCACTTCCTGGTACCGAAACTCCTCGAAAAACTCGACAATACCGGCAGGGGACTCGCCGATGCGCTCAAGATAAGTCACGGCAGCCTGGTCTGCGGAAGATTCCT
Organism: Pseudomonadota bacterium; assembly: GCA_038532405.1. Classification (GTDB taxonomy): domain Bacteria; phylum Pseudomonadota; class Alphaproteobacteria; order Caulobacterales; family Hyphomonadaceae; genus CALLCD01. The sequence continues at coordinate 4,109 of JBCBAO010000248.1, forward strand.
GGGCCCGGGTAT
>JBCBAO010000249.1:0-4118 GCA_038532405.1 Pseudomonadota bacterium
CTTGTCCTTTCCGGGAAAGGACAAGGACGCTGCCGACGCTTTCCTTTCCTCGATTGGTGCCGAGGGGCTGGCAAGCATGGTGAAGCCGCCGCGACTGGCGCGGGAAAACTTCAAACTGGTTTTGGCTGAGTGACCCTTGCCTAGATCCAGGGGTTAAAGCGCGAATTTTTTGGCTTTTCGGCGTCGTCCTCAACGGGGGGATCAGTTTGATCAGGGGCTTCTGCGGCCTGTTCAACCGGTCCTGCTGGGGCAGGCGGAGGCGTGAGATCGCCAGTTGCCGGTGGTGCAGCTTGATCTGCTGGAGGAGCAATCGGGTCCGCGGTGACCGGTGTTTCCGGGTCGGTTACGATATCAGGACCACCATGGCCAAGTGTTGGCCTATGGCCGACGGCCCCAACGCCGAGACCGCTCGTTAGCCCGCTGAGTGACAGGGATTCGCCGGGCTTTGGAGTTGCCGCTGCAGTCGCCTCTACCTCGGCGGTCGGTTCGTCTCCAGGCGCGGCAATGACACCATCGAGCAGACTGCGGACGTCGGTGGGCATCTCCGAGGCAGGCGACACGTTATTCTGCGAGACTGGGCCGGGAGCCTCCGGTGCAGCCTCAACGGCCGGAGCCTCTTCAGCAGGTGCTGGCTTTTTATACTTTGAGAGGTCGGTAAATCCGCCGCCGGTCCCAAATGCCATGGGAGCCGATACCGGCTGTGCAGGGGCTGGCTGCGAGGGCTGTTCGACCGGTTCTGGATCAGCTGATGGCGTGGCGGCAATCTCGGGCACCTCCGAAGCCGTTTCGCTGGAGGGCGCTGATGCGGCAATTGGCTCCAAGGGGGCCGGTTCCGTTTCAACGCTATCTGGCACCTCTGCGGCGACGGCTGTCTCCTGCATCTCGGCGGGGTTTTCATCTGTAGAAGCGGGTGTGGACCCTTCGCTGTTACCACCATTGACCGCGTTTGCGAGGGTCGCGACCGCTGCCCCGACGGCGGGCACATCTAAATCGTCTTCCTCGACTTGGTCGTCTATCGCATCGGGGGCGGTGGCTTCGGCTTCCAGCGTAGCCGGCTCTTCGCCCGGATCTTCAACCGTATCCGGTTCGTTATTGTGGGTCTCGTCCTCGTTTGGCGCAAGATCTTCGGCCAGCTCTGCCTCCGCCGAAACGATTTCCTGGGCGTCCAGGCCTTGTAAAACCTGGTCAATCGCCTCCTCGGTTCCGCGTGCAATCCGCATGGCTTCGGCACGCATACTGGCCATGACGGTGTCGTAAGTCGTGCCATCGGCATGGGAGGTCTCTGCCAGAAGAGCTGGCGTGGCCGTCTCGAGTTCGCGGCCGAGGGCATCGGTCAGCACCAGGGTTGTTGGGTCACCTTCCAGAAGCACGCGATAGCCTTCGGTATCGTAGACGAGCGTTCCATCACGCTCACCGGCAGCCCAACCAATCTTGCGTTGGAGCGTCATTTCGCTGAGCCGATCGATCAGTTTTTTGGTCGAGGGATGTAGCATGGCAGGCGTAGCTTTCAGCTGGGGATACAAATTTATGTCTTATTAAGACCTGGCGCGCGAGTTTTCAAACCGCTTCGCATCGCCGTGATTGTGAAAACGCAGTTAGATTTGATGGTTTGCATGCATGAGGTCTGTTTGAGCATTCGACGCTTTCACTGGCTTGGTAACATACAAGCGGGACAGCAAGTGGTGTGCCAGCCACGAGACGACCGGCACACAAACCCCATCGCCAACCAGGTTTGTCGCCTGGGTTACGCCGTCTGGTATCCGATACGTCTCTGAAAGCCCCATCAGGCGTGCCGCCTCACGACCGGATAGCGGCCTGAGGCCAAGCTGGCCGTTTTCAGAGATCAGGAGCAGCTGGCGGGACGATCCCCCGCGCAGTGTGCGAAGGCATCCGGCAAGCCCATCATAGCGAACCTCAGCGCGTTGAACGCCCTTACGTATGCGCCGGTAAACCGCACCGACCTGGAAATCCTGGCTATCAACCGCCTTTTGCACCCTGGCGCGGTGGGCCGGTGTCATTTGCGACAGAAGCTTATTGCATGTCTCCTCGCTGCGCCAAACGCACTCTGGCACTTTGCGTTCAACAATGTCCCGCAAGGCCAAGCGGCGTGCAGGAGGCGACGGGAGGTCCCACCAGACCCAATTGGCCCGGAGGGTGGCATCAAGCCGTTCAACCGATATGATGAGGGGGGCGGGGTGAAACTTGCCAGGAGCTCTGCGGATCAAGCGCTCCGCCAGCACGGCCCGCGTTGCAATCAGAAACAAACGGGCCCGTGATTGGGGGACAAAATCTGCTGCATCCATAATCGCTGCACCGACTTGAAAACCTGCGTTTACGAGCGCTGCAATCAGGCCAGCAAAGTCCGCACCGGCATTCGAGGTGAGGAGACCTGGCACATTTTCCAGGACCAGCGTGTCCGGGCATCTAACCTCATCATCCAATGTCATGATGAGGTGCCAAAATGTCCAGAATGTTCCGCTGCGCGTTGCTTTTAACCCCCCACGCGGGCCCGCCAGGGACAGGTCCTGGCAGGGGAAGCTTGCCCAGGCGAGGTCGGCCGTGGGCAGGTCCTCTGTCTTGAGGTTTGCAATGTCCGCTTCAATCAAATGATCAGCGCCGAAATTCGCGCGATAGCTTGCAGCTTTGCCGGGATCGATGTCATTCGCGAACACACAACGAAACCAGGGCTCCAGGCCGAGCCGCGCCATACCGCCGCCGGCGAAGAATTCCAGAACCGTTGGCTTTCGTTCCATGGTGCTTTCTAGACTGATTCCCGAAGATCCTTCCGTACCCGCCTCGCGGGTTGAACACGCTCGCTCACAATCGCTTTTACACCTGTCGTATTTCCGATATCCGCTCCCCAGGTGCTGGCCATCGATAACGCGCCAGATTGGCGAAACCGGAACTGGATTGAAAGTTATGACTATTCTCAAATGGGGTCTGTCCCTGGCCGTTGGTGGGTTCTTGATTATCTTTGGCGTGACCAAGTTCACCGGTGGTGCCCATATTTTTCCCCTTATTGAAATGAATGCCACGGACCTTGGGGTTCCGTTTGCAGGGCTCTTCTTTCCCGTGGTGAATTATGTAACCGGCCTGTTGGAGCTCGTTGCGGGCGCGCTTGTCCTCTTGCCGATGACCCGGAAATCCATTGGTGCGCCGCTCGCCGTTTTGCCGTTTCTGGGGGCCGTTGTGTTCCACTTGTCGCCTTTGTTAGGCGTGGTGACACCGAACGGCTATGCTGAAGGGGCAGATGGCCTGGACGCGGCTTTGCAGGCAGGAAGCGGATTTGAGCCCTCGCACTTCACCGCCGAGACAGGACCTGTTCTGTTTATTCTGGCAGCTGCGTTTCTGCTTCTCTCCGTCATCAACGCGTATCTACACAAACAGGGCTAGAGGGACAGATCGGTCGTATCCCCGCCGGCACTGGCGATGTGCTCTCCCCGGATGAGCCGTCGTCTGCCGGCCTCGATCTCAAGCGCCATGCGCAGTTCGCGGGCTTTGTAGACATTGTTAAATAAAAGCGCGATGCCGCCCACCGTTGCGAGGGCGGCGATGGTGTAATTGATAAACAGGAGAAGCCTGTCTGCCTCGTCATCCTCTTCGTCCACTGCGAAGAAGCTCACCAATTGGTCGATCCACTCCGGTGCCAGCTGATTGATGACCACCAATGCAGACACGGGGAGCGTGACATAGACGACGGCATTGAACCGAAACAGGGCGGCTGAGTATTCCAGTTTTTGCTGGGCGAGGACGCGTAAATAATCCACATCGGCATCGGATAGGGGCCGGCAGAGTGCGCGAAGGCCTTGCCAATGGTCGTATTCCAAGCTTGCGGATATGGGGTCTGAATATTGGCGTCTGAGGTTTCGCCAGCTGCTGTTCCTTATAAAGGACCTGTAGAGCTGGCTGCGCCAGCCGCAGAACAGCCGATGAAGGCGCTTCTAGACAATGAGCAGCTCTTCATCCCGTTTGAGGTGAGTGCCTTCGGATGATTGTGCCTCGGCTGTGGATTTTAGCTCCATGGCTGCGCGCCCCCGTCTCGTTGGGCGACGTGTCGGCATCCCATCGTCCATGGCTATTTCAGAAAAAAAGCCCGCGTCAAGGACGCGGGCTTTGAG
>JBCBAO010000250.1:0-4094 GCA_038532405.1 Pseudomonadota bacterium
GCGATTGGTGCGAAGGTCGGCATCGTCATGGCAAAGTCCGAAGACGCCGGCGCCTGCCTGTTCCTGGTCGATTTGCCGAATCCAGCGATTAAAATCGAACGCCAGCTAGATACTATCGATAGTTCCATGGCAGGCGGGCATTCGGAGGTAACGATTACGGATTTGCGCGTTTCGGCAGACGATATGCTAGGCGATCCGGGAGATGGGTTTCGTATGGCCCAGGTTCGGCTTGCCCCGGCGCGGTTGTCTCACTGTATGCGTTGGACCGGCGTCGCCATGCGCGCCCATGAGATTGCCACCGATTATGCATGTAAACGCGAGGCCTTTGGCAAGCTGCTCATCGACCATGAAGGGGTTGGCTTCATGCTTGCGGAAAATCAGATCGATTTAAAACAGGCGGAATTGATGATTGACTGGTGTGCAGATGCGCTTGATCGCGGCGAGACCGGCAATGTCGAAAGCTCAATGGCGAAAGTTGCCGTATCGGAAGCTCTTTTCCGGGTTGCCGACCGCTGCGTCCAGGTCATGGGTGGCCTGGGCGTCACTCGCGATACCATTGTTGAACAATTGTTTCGCGAAATCCGCGCATTCCGGATTTATGATGGACCAACGGAGGTTCACAAATGGTCCCTGGCGAAAAAGATCAAACGCACCCGAGTGCCAAAGACGGTGAGTTAAATCGCAAAGGTTTGTGCGCAACCAAAGGTGATGTCGAATGCCGGCATCCAGGACAAGCCTATGAAGAAAAGTTGTTTTGACGGTGCAAACAAACATTCGCTTAAGTCGCAACGATGCTTGATAATCTAACCCGTAATGATTTGTCTGCTGAAGGAAGCCGCTGGCTCATATCCTATCTTACGGCGATTGATAACCGAGATATATCTGCCTACGGAACATTCCTCGCCGATACATGTTCTCTTAGGATGAACTATATTCCGGTCATGCAGGGAAAAGACAATGTCCTGATGATGCTGGGCTCTATCTGGTCAAGCCTCGCCGGAATGCGGCATGATCCCTTGATGATCTTGGGCGACGACTATGAGTTCGCGCTTGAGGCTATCCATCACTACGATCTTAAGAGCGGTAAGAAGACCCCAATTCCAGCCACAGAGTTTATATCGCGCAATGCTGAGGGGCTCGTGACCCGCATTCGTATCTACTGCAATGCCGATCCGGCCTTTAGTGAGGAGAATTAAGTCTATGCCCTGGACAAGAGACGAGATGGCCAAGCGCGCGGCCCAGGAACTCCAAGACGGCTTTTACGTAAACCTCGGCATTGGCATCCCAACACTTGTCGCAAACCATATCCCCGATGGGATTGATGTTACCCTGCAATCTGAGAACGGAATGCTCGGCATGGGCCCATTTCCGACAGAAGCTGAGGTTGATCCTGACCTGATCAATGCCGGTAAGCAGACCATTACGACACTGCCGCGTTCGAGCTTTTTTGACAGCGCCACCAGTTTTTCGATGATCCGGGGCGGGCATATCGATTTATCCATATTGGGTGCAATGGAGGTGGCCGAAAACGGAGACCTTGCCAATTGGATGATCCCCGGAAAAATGGTCAAAGGTATGGGCGGAGCGATGGACCTCGTCGCGGGGGTCAAGCGGTGTATCGTGACGATGGATCATACCAACAAGAAAGGGGACGCTAAACTTCTGAAAGCCTGCACGTTGCCGCTTACGGGCAAAGCTTGTATTGACCGGATCATTACCGACCTTGGTGTTTTGGATGTCGTTGCAGGTGGGCTTAAAGTGATCGAGTGCGCGCCGGATGTTAGCCTCGACGAGATAAGATCAAAGACTGAAGCGACACTTGTTGATTAAAGCGACCTTTCGGCTTTCTTCAGCCGATAGCGACCCGGTTGCCGCCATATCGACTACATTTTTGTTGCCCAAGTTCGGCCCGGTCGAGAATGTCCTGGACATCGGTTAGCGGGCCGAAGGGGGCAATACCGATACTGACGGTAACAAAAGCAGCGTCGCCTCGGTAACTAATGACATGGTCACCAATACGGTCACGCAGCCGATCACAAATTCGCTCAGCTTCCGCCGACGTCACATTGTTCATCAGGATTACGAATGCGTCATCATCCCAGCGCGCGACACGGTCAAAGGGATTGCTCAACTGCGCATGGGTGACTTGTGAGACCCGCCGTAGCATCTCGTCAATAAAAGCCTTCCCATACCGCTCGCTGAGTGCGCCGTACTGATCGATGGCCAGAATTGCGACCGCACTCGGCCGGCTGGTTCGGTTAATGCGTTGGATTTCATCTTCTACAATTGTTTCGAAAAACGACCGATCCATCAATCCGGTCAGTTCATCGACAGGCATCGACGATCGTAGTTTCGACTTCAACATGTCGATATCGATGGCATGCTGGGCCGCAAGGGCAGCCAGCGGCACGGCGACACAAGCCGTCATCGCCAGAACCATTTGAAGACTGGCTTGGCTGGTCGCCTGGGGCAGTATGCCGAATCCTGTCGCGTGAGAGGTCGTAATACAGGCGAGCGACAATGCTGTCGCATTCACCGCGAGAAAGAGCCAACACGCATTCAGTCGTGCATGCCCATTCGGTCCATCCAACTGTTCGTACGTCATCATGAAAAAGAGACTGCCTGACAAACGTCTAATGGGACGCGAAGGCAACTTAGTGAATTTATATCAATATCTTAACGCTGACATCGCGCTAAATCGGCCGCGCCGCTTGAACACACCGGTACATGGATTAAAGCAGTGGGCAAAATCACGCGAAGAGAAGACGTTATGACAGATACACGCCCCGTCCTTGTTGGTGTCGGCCAGATTGTAGACCACTGGACTGGTCTGAATGGTCTGAGCGATGCGCCGACTTATTTATCCTTGGCCATGGGCGCGGCCAGACGCGCCATCGGGGATATCTCAGCTGTGGGCTTGGAAGATGCCATCGACACCATTGCCATGGTGCGCACAACCGAGGACTCCGTGCCACGACAGAGCTTTCCCTTTGGTCGTTGCAATAACTTGCCCCGGGCGCTTGCCAAAGAAATCGGTGCGAACCCAAGGGATGCTATCTACGGCATCGCTGGCGGCCAGAGCCCGCAAAGTCTTATCAACGAAGTGGCTGCGCGCATTCATGCCGGAAAGAGCGAGGTTGCTCTGGTTGCCGGTTCAGAGGTTATTGGAGCTATAAAAACAGCGTCAAAACTAGGGTTAGCTCTAGATCTCGGCTTAAACGTAGATGGCGATCTAGATGACCGCGGCATGGGCCCTGTCTTGCTCACAAGGGGCGAAGTCAAACATGGGCTCGTTAAACCGGCCTATTTCTACGCTCTGTTCGAAAACGCGATCGCCGCGCGCAACGGCGAAACCAGGTCTGAGCACCGTCGAGCCATGGCAAAGCTTTTCGCGCCGTTTGCAGCAATATCGGCTGTAAATCCATACGCCCAGTTTGGCACAGCTTTCTCAGAAGACTTCCTGGCGACGCCGTCGCCGGATAATTATGAATTCGCCGATCCGTTCCTAAAATGGCACATGGCTCAAGACGCCGTAAATCTTGCCGCCGCCGTGGTCGTGATGAGCTCAGCACGCGCAGATGAATTTGGTATTGCCGAAGATAAACGTGTCTACGTGCATGGTGCGGGGGAGGCGGTTGACGACCATATTTCCGAACGCCCGAAGCTTGATGGATCTTGGGCTATGCAGGTCGCCCTTGGTCGAGCCTTGGATCAAGCATCCAAAACGGCGGCTGAAATCGATTTCCTGGACTTTTACTCTTGCTTTCCGTGCGCCGTTTTCAGTGCGTGTGATGTTCTCGGGATCAATCCTGCAACCGATCCAAGGCCACTTACCCAGACGGGAGGCCTCCCTTTCTTTGGCGGACCGGGGAACAATTATTCGCTGCACGCTGTTGCGACCATGGTTGAAACACTACGGACCAATCCCGGTAAGTTCGGCCTAGTGCTCGCGAATGGCGGATGGATGACGAAGGAGGCTGCAATCGTATATTCCACAATGCCTCCGAAAAGTTATTCCCCGGCAGCTGAACCCGCGACACCGGAAACGACATTGCAGCCCATCTTGGGGCCATGCCAGGGCATACTGGAAACCT
>JBCBAO010000251.1:0-4068 GCA_038532405.1 Pseudomonadota bacterium
TTTCAATATCAATCGCATCATCTATGACGGGATAAACCCATACACTTGCAAAACTCGTATGCCGGCGCGCATTGGAGTCAAAAGGTGAGATACGCACAAGACGATGCACCCCACTTTCAGACTTTAGCCACCCAAATGCATTGTCACCTTTCATGAGAAGTGTGGCGGACTTAATACCCGCCTCATCCCCATCATGGGCGTCCACTTCTTCAACTTTGAAACCGCGCGCATCGGCCCAGCGAACATACATGCGCCGCAACATTCCCGCCCAATCTTGGCTTTCGGTCCCCCCTGCCCCGGCATTGATTTGGACATATGTGTCGTTTCCGTCTGCCTCGCCGGACAACAAGGCTTCCAACTCCGCTCGGCCCGCCCGGGCAGCCGCGCGTTCAAGCCCTGCTTTGATGTCAGCAATAACCGCATCATCCCCTTCCAATTCGGCAAGCTCAACAAGTTCCGCTGCATCCCGAACCTCGGTTTCGAGTGTTTCGACCACGGCCATGCCATCCGCAATCCGGGTGCGTTCACGCATCATCGCCTGGGCCGAAGCCGGATCATCCCAGAAATCCGAACGCTCGCTAAGGGCGGTTAGCTCAGCCAGGCGTTTGCTCGCAACATCCCAGTCAAAGACGCCTCCTCAGCAGCTCTGATGACTGCTTGATTTGATCCATCAAATCCTTGATGTCCTGGGACATGCGCACACTCCGAAAAAAGAAAACCTTGCTGGGTGGAATAGATCACCTGCTAAATCAGGCAAGGGGCATCAGCCTCAATATTCACTCAGGTCAAAATTCTCCGCCGCTTCTTCAACCGGCGCGATCGGTTCCCCCGTCAGGGGGTCGATCAGAACCTCAAGATCGCCATCTTCCGGCTCAGCCTCCGGCGCAGGCGCGCTGAACAATCCGGACGATCCGCTACCGAACAGGCTTGGGCGTTCTTCCTCGAAGGCGACCCCTGGCTCGGTCCCGGGGCGAAAGGCCTCAGTAATAATTTTGGAGGAGACCGGCGTCGGCAATTGGCCTGTCTCGGCATCAATCTCCACAAGGCGAACCCCCGGCGGGATCCGAAACGGAAGCTCAGGCCGGTCCGCGAGTGCAGCTTCCATAAATTCGGTAAAGATTGGGGCAGCCACAGAGCCTCCGGCTTCCCCCTCGCCAAGGGTCTTTGGCTCGTCAAAGCCAACCCAGACACCAACGACAAGATCTGGCGAAAATCCCATAAACAGCGCGTCGACATAATCATTCGTTGTGCCGGTCTTGCCAGCAAGCGGCTTACCGACGCGCAAGGCCCTGCGCCCGGTCCCCCGCTCCACGACGCCTTCTAACATGTGCACAACCTGGTAGGCCGTTACGGGATCAAGCACCTGCTCCCGTGTGTCCTCAAACAAAGGCGGCGCTTCACCTGTCCACTCTTCCTGCATGCACGTCGAGCAATCGCGCTGATCATGCCGAAACAGTGTGCGCCCATGTCGATCCTGCACCCTGTCGAGCAATGTCGGAGTCACGGCCCGCCCACCATTCACGAAAGCTGCATAGCTCTTGGCCAGGTCCCACACCGTTGTTTCTCCCGCCCCAAGCGACATCGCGATATAGGGGGGCAGTGTCTCGTAAACGCCCATACGTTCGGCAAGGGCGCTGATCGGTTCCATGCCAATATCCTGCGCCATACGCACGGTCATGAGGTTCCTCGACTGCTCAAGGCCCACCCGCATCGTGGTCAGCCCATAAAAGCGGCCAGCTGCATAGTTCCCTGGGGCCCAAAAATCGTCCTTCTCGACATCGAAATCGACAAAAGGAGCATCCAGTACCTTGCTGGCGGGCGTGTATCCGTTTTCCAGGGCCGCAGCATAAACAAAGGGTTTGAAGCTCGATCCGGGCTGGCGTTTGGCCTGGGTCACGCGGTTGAATTGACTTTTCCAAAAGGAATATCCGCCAGCCATCGCCAAGACACGCCCCGTATGGGGGTCGAGGGCAATCACTGCACCATCAACCTCGGGCACCTGTCGCAGGGTTGCCTCGCCAATCGGCAAAGCAATCGGCTCCGGCTCGGCGAGCGCTTCGCCTTCGTCCTGGGTGCTGCCTTCATCCCGCGTCGGTCCGCTTGTCTCTTCAGCGCGTAGAGCCTGGCGAGAGAACTCAGCAAGCACGACATCACCGCGCTTCAAGCCCGTGCCTCCGCCCTCACGCTCATAGGTTTCAGCAGCCCAGGCAACGTCTTCGCCGGGCATTCTGATTTCCGCGCCGTCCTCCAGAAGCAAAGTGGCCCCGTCTGCAGAAATTCGGGTAATCAGACCGGCCTCCCAGGTACCGGACCCACCCGGCATATCGAGCGCCTCAAGAGCTTCTATCGCACTCGTTCCAGTCGCCTCGATTCGGGCAAAAGGTCCTCTATAGGCATGGCGCCGGTCATAGGCTTCCAAACCGTTTTGCAGGGCTTCCTGTGCCGAAAGCTGCAGACGCGTATCGATGGTGGAACGGATCGACAGTCCACCTTGATAAAGCGCGTCATCACCATACTCGGTGACAAGCTCGCGCCTTAGCTCCTCGACGAAATAAGCAGCAGCGGCATATTCTGCACCGCGCAGGCGATTGACTGTTTCCAGTGGCAAAGCCTGGGCCGTATCGGCGTCGGCTTGCGAGATGAATCCATCTTCAACCATACGTCCAAGCACATATCCCCTGCGACGTACCAAACGCTCGGGCCGTCGATACGGATTAACCGTGCCCGGCGCCTTGGCGAGGGAGGCCAATGTCGCCGCCTCGGCAAGGTTCAGCTCCGGCAGGGACTTGCCGAAATAGTTCAGAGCAGCAGACCCAACACCATAGGAGCGCCCACCAAGATAAATCTCGTTGAGATAAAGCTCCATAATCTCTTCTTTGGTGAAGGCCTGCTCCATCCTGCGCGCGATAACAGCTTCTTTGACCTTCCTGACAATCGTCTGATCCCTCGACAGGAGCATATTTTTGGCCACCTGCTGGGTAATTGTCGATCCGCCCTGCAACCCACCGGACTTGGTGATTTTGTTGCGCGCGGAGTTTATCGCTCCCCTCAAAATCCCGACATAATCGAGCCCGCCATGCTCAAAGAATTTCTTGTCTTCGGCGGCAACAAACGCTTCAACAACGTGTGTGGGAATGGACTCATAGGGAACGAAAACCCGATGTTCCTGGGCAAATTCGGCAATCAGCGCCCCATCGCCAGCATGGACCCGGGACGTAATCGGCGGCTCATACTCAGCTAATGTCTGGTGGGCCGGCAAATCACGCGACAGCGCCATCACCCATAAAGCAACAGCAATCAGCGCAACAACGCCCAGGACAAAGCAGACCACAAAGGCCCGCCGAAAATTGGGCCACGTCAAAAGCCGAAATCCTGCAGGTTCTGACATTCGATTCCTCACTCGCATTCTGGCGACACGGGTTTAAACGCCGGAGTCGCACGTATTTCTGTCCAGACTAAGGCGTCGAGAAGGACGGAAAAAGGGAGAAAGCTCAGTTGTGAGCCAGTAAAACCTCACGCTCCTCGAAATAGTCGTCGATGGCGGCAGCGACAGCCGCCATGATTTTGCGCCGCTCATCGGGCGAAGACAGTCGCCGCGCGTCAGCTTCATTGGTCAAAAACCCCATCTCCAGAAGAACAGCAGGAACATCCGGTGCAAGCAAAACGAACAAATTTCCATTCCGGTGTGTGTTACGCAGGATCGGTCCAGCCTTTGCAAGCTCCGGGATAAGGAGACTGGCAAACTTTTCTGAGTTTGATTTGGTCTCTCGCTTCAGAAAGTCTTCTAAAATATTGGTCACTTCGTCCGGCGCTTCGCCCATTTCGATTGGCAATTCCCAATTATACCGCTCAGCGGCGCTATCGATTCGCCGCTCGCCCTTTGCAGACAGGGTATAAACACTTGCACCACGCACATCCGGCCGGCCGGCGGCATCGGCGTGTAGCGAAATGAAGAGATCGGCTCCCCAATCCCTTGCAAGCTTAACCCTGTCCTCAAGCTCGATAAAGCGGTCGTCCGACCGGGTCAGTCGCACTTGGTAGCGCGGATCGCTGTCCATGATCCGTTTC
>JBCBAO010000252.1:0-4053 GCA_038532405.1 Pseudomonadota bacterium
TCTCTGGAAGCTCTTCAGCAAAACAGCGCTGATACATTTCGGCGACCAAAGGCCGCTCTAACTCATCGCATTTGTTCGACACTTCGGACGAGGCAGCACGATTGCTGAAACCCTCATTTTTGGGATGTGCCGCGTGGCCTTGGCCGATCGCGGCGTTCGCGATGGCGAAATTGGCCTCATCCGGATTGTCGCGGATCAGTTTGGCCTGTCCCCTTCGGATACATCGCGGATTTTAGCGTCTGCCGGAATTGTTTCGAGGTCTGAGGATAGGGCGTCGGCGGAACATCGGTCGTCGTCCGCGCGGGCACCCTTGTCCGAGCGGGACGCCCACCTGAAAACGCTCGGGTTGAAACCTGGTGCAAACCAGACGGCCATTCGCCGAGCATGGCGGCGGCTTGCGGCAGCCTATCACCCTGACAAGCTCGTTTCCAAAAACTTGCCGCCCGGCGAACTCGAAAAGGCAGAAGATATGATGCAAAATATAAATCTCGCCTATGATTGGCTAAAGGCCAATGACTGAGCAGTCGTGACACCAAACCCGAAAATTCAACTCTTCTTTCCAACTCACCCTTAGCTCAGCTTTGTTAGATCCCCGCAGGCGGATGGATGAGGCGCAAGGGGAGGAACAGGCATTTTGGGCGATCCCATTCTCATATTTGCCTTCGGCACCGGAGCGTTGCTTGGCACCGGGCTCGCGTTTACGCGGTTTGGCGCGATTGTCTTCGCGCGTCTTGTGTTTCCCGCGGTCATGGTGCTCGGCCTTGTGGTGGCAATCTCGCACGCTGCCGTGCCGGGTATAGACTTTGACCTCTCCGTACATTTGCCCTGGATACGGGCGATTGAGGAGCGCGTGTTCTATGCATTCCTGGCTGGACTGATTGTTGGCATGCTCCTGCGCTGGAGCGTTAGTCTTGTGCGCGATACGGCCTCCAGCGAGCGCAAAGGGCGATCGCCCCGCTGGCGCAGCAGTGCTGAACTTTACTTTGAGACAGCTATCCGATTGGGGGTGCTCACCGCAACGAGTGACCGTGATCCGAGCCCGTGCGAATTTCGTGCATTGGAATCGGCAATCGATCTGTCCTTCCTGCAAAAAGGCCGGGCGCGGCGACTTTATGATCAACAAATTCGGGCTCCAAAGCCGATGTCGTCCGTGTTGCGCCCATTTGTTCGCCGGTTCGGTCCGGGCAGTGCAGTGGCCGAAACCCTGATCTTCACGATGGCGAAAGTTGCTGCCGCAGATGGCGTAAACACGGCATCGGAACTCGGGCTTGTGCGGATGGCTGCTGCAACACTCGGCCTGTCCGCTGCTGATGCGGATCGGGTCATTGCAACGGCGGAGGTCGGCCGCGCACCTGACGGGGTGGACGCTTGCCGAATATATCACCTCGCCATGCTTGGTCTCGCAGGGGATGCTGATCGGCCAGATATTGAAGCGGCCTGGCGACGGTTGGATGCGCGCTATGCTCCAATCGCTCTTGCCCAGTCAGACCTGCCGACAGAGGAAATGGAAACTGCCGACGCACTGCATCAAACCTTGGATGCATCCTACGCTTGGCTGAAGGCGCATACCTGAGCTTGCCGGGTTATTTGACCCGTGTGCCTAACGCTACTTTAAGTCTATTCGTGTTAAGAGCGCGCGAGGGAAGACATAGAGGGCTGCGCGCGTGATATCGCTTACATTGCTTGAGATGATGATGGCGTTTATCGGAACGTTTATCGGGTCCGGTGCAGCGCTGCGAAAGCTCGGCCCGTTCCTGTTTTATTATATCGTCTTTCCGCTCATGTCGGCATTGGCATTCGCCCTCTTCATGAGCACCATCCACATACCTGGGCTCACCTTCGATATCTCCCAAGTTGTGCCATCCGTTGCTGGTCGCCAGGGGAAGCTTGCCCTGGCAGCGGGCGGCGGTATCGCCATCGGTGCGATAGGCAATTGGGTATATCGCAGGATGTTTCTGAAGCGGGACCGCCGCAGACCGGAGTTTAAGCCGCTGATTGATCCGCATATCTCTATGGAGCGGCGCAAACACCTGGCCATGCTGCAAATCGACAATTCCGCCGGTCCGCGCGAGATCATGGCGGCTTGGCGGACCCTGTCGAAGGACCTCGAGCGCAAGCGCTGGGGCCCCCAGCGTCTACGCAGATCCTCGGACATAACGCCAGAGGTTCGAAAAAGAAAGATTGATGAAGCCTATCAGTGGCTTAGCCAAAATCCACGCGAGGATTGACGCGCCTCTGTTTGGCGGAATGTTCTGATTTTCGAGCTGCGTGGGAGGGCTTTATCCCACTTGCAGATTGCAAACTTGCCTTGTTTGCAGCTTTCGGTCGACGGGGTGCTTCGCAAGTCGGTTCTTCCGCGCTAGATAAGCGACATGGCCAAAGATGAAACCTCGCCCCAGGAATTGTTCAAGCAAGCCCTTGCGGCAACGACGAAAGCCATGGGCGAGACCAGCGATACCGAGGTCTCCTTTGGAGCCGAGCCTGCCCGGGCAGAGGGGGGGCGGATTGCTTTGCGCACCCCACCACGGGAGATCAGCCCCCTAATCGCCGCGACCATTCGCGGAGAGGCGGATGCCGTCGCGCTCCGCTTGGCCCACCATGATGCTGCGGCCCATGCCCTTCACCGGCCCCAGGGGGATCTGCCCCGGGACGTCTATGAGGCCGCCGAAACCGCGCGGATCGAAGCGATCGGTGCGCGGGCGATGGCCGGAACTGCGGATAATCTCGACGCTGCGCTGGTGGCCCGCTGTGAGCGGGATGGCCTGACGCGGATGGAAGATCGCCAGGACGCCCCGCTTGCCCCAGCGCTTGAGTTTCTCCTGCGTGAAAAATTGACCGGCCGTCCGCTGCCCCCCGAAGCTGAAGGGATCGCCGCCCTCTGGCGAGACGAGGTGGCAAGCAAGGCCGGCAATGCGATTGAAAAGCTGGCAGACCAGGTCTCTGACCAAGCGGCCTTTGCCAAAACCGTTCGCGATATGATCCGCGATCTGACCGCCGGAGACGATGCCGGTGATGATCCCCATCCTGGGGAGGAGGATGAAGCGCCTGACCTTGAGGACAATGACCCCCGGTCCGGTGAAGAAGATGCCCCGGGTGAGGAGCAGCAGGGTGCCTCCATGGAGGAAGTCGACGCCGGCGAAACCGACGATACCGATGGCGAGGAAACAAATGTCCAGGTTGATGCCGATATCGACATGGACGCCGAAGACAGTCCGGATGATGCCGACGACGGATCTCGCCCTCTGCGCCCAAATTATACCGAAGGGGATGATCGCCCCGAATTTATCTACCGCGTTTTTACGCGCGCCAATGACGAGGTTGCCCAGGCTCCAGACCTTTGCGATCCGGAAGAATTGACCCGTCTTCGCGCCTATCTGGACCATCAACTACAAGCCCTCCAAGGGGCCGTCTCAAAGCTTGCCAACAAGCTGCAGCGCCGCCTCATGGCGCAACAGAACCGGTCCTGGAGCTTTGATCTTGAAGAAGGGGTATTGGACACGGCCAGGCTCACCCGTGTGATCACCGATCCAACCGCTCCGCTTTCCTTCAAACAGGAAGATGACAGCGAGTTCCGGGATACGGTGGTAACCCTGCTGCTCGACAATTCCGGCTCCATGCGGGGGCGACCGATCATGGTTGCCGCCCTGTGCGCGGATATTCTTGCCCGTACGTTGGAGCGCTGCGGTGTGAAAGTGGAGATCCTTGGGTTCACTACGAAGGCCTGGAAAGGCGGCATCAGTCGGGAAGACTGGGTTAAGGCCGGCAAACCCCAGGGCCCCGGACGGCTGAACGATCTTCGCCATATTGTCTACAAATCCGCCGATGCCCCGTGGCGCCGGGCGCGCAAAAATCTCGGCCTGATGATGCGCGAGGGGCTGCTGAAGGAAAACATCGATGGTGAGGCCTTGCTCTGGGCCTATGATCGCCTGATGGGGCGGCCCGAGCAGCGCCGTATCCTTATGGTGATTTCAGATGGTGCGCCGGTCGATGATAGCACCCTGTCGGTCAATGTCGGCAACTATCTCGAGCGTCATTTGCGCGAAGTGATCTCTT
>JBCBAO010000253.1:0-4048 GCA_038532405.1 Pseudomonadota bacterium
CGAAAATCGCCCTGGACGCTCCCAACTGGGGAAATTTCAAACGGCGCTTTCGGGGAGATTACATCCGGCGCTTACACCTTTTTCGACAGCACCCGGGGTGTACAGGTGATTTCGCAACTCGCGCGGCTTGAGGCGGAATTGTCCCGCCGTCTTGTGCGCATTGGTCTGTCGGCGACGCTGTCGTCGGATGTTGGGGATGCGGCACGCAGGTTCCTGCGACCGGCCGGAGCCGAGGGAGTGGATGTGGTCGTTGACAAGACTCCAGCGCTGCAAGCGACGGATTACGAAATCCGCACCTTCGTCGAAAAAGAGCGGGGAGTGGCGCAGACCGCGCTTTGGCAGATCGCCCGTGTTGTCGAAGAGGATGTCGTCAAACCGATGCGCAGCGGAGAGCGCGCACCGACTCATCGAAAAGCGCTGATGTTCTGCAACTCGCGTCGGCTGGTCGAGTCTTTTACGCAAGGAATCCGGGCGTCGGCCGACGACGGGGCGGACGGCTTCGTCTATCCTCATCACGGGTCGCTAGATGCACAGCTTCGCCGTGCTGCCGAGTCTGCTCTGCGCGACAGCGACAAACCACATCTTGTGGTATCAACCTCGACGCTGGAACTGGGAATCGACATTGGTGCGATTGACCTCGTGGTGCAGGTAGATCCGGGGCCGACAGTGGCCTCGCTGCGGCAGCGGCTGGGGCGCTCCGGTCGCAGGCACGGGGCGATCTCCCGACTGCTCATGATGATGAGGGCAACGAATACTGAGTCGAATCGACACCCGTTGGCGTGCATGCATTTCGATCTGTTCCAGGCCCTGGCACAGATAAGCCTCGTTGTGGACGATGCCTATGAGGCACCGCAGACGGGCGCTCTACACCTGTCAACCTTCGTCCAGCAGTGTTTGTCGATGGCCCGGTCCGGCGTAGATTTCGACGACGTGAAGCAGATACTGCTGCGCGAGGGACCTTTCCTCGAAGAGGAGGAGGCGCTTTATCGCCGCGTCTTCGACTACCTTGCTACTGATCCGATCAATAGGCCGCTTTTGCCCATACTTTATGTGCCAGCCGACCAAGAAGATTGCGCCGAGAGGTCGTATCTCACGCCGCAGAACGGACTAAGCTTCGTTCAGAAGCCGCAATTCGGAACTTCGTTCAAGACGGCGACCACGTACGCGGTACGGCTCGGTGGACTGACATTGGGCAACCTTCCCGTAGGTCACAACCTCAAGCCAGGTGATGCTCTTGTCTTTGCAGGTCAGATGTTGCGTGTCCGCTCGGTGATCGAGCAACCGGCGACGTTGCTGGTTGAACCGGGCGACCAAGGGAGGCCGCCGCCCTTTGCTGGGTCCACGGTCGCGCCATCGGGCCTTGTTGTGCGGACCATGCGGGCCCTTTTCGCCGGTGACATCGCACTGCCGCCGACAACTCTATGTGCGCAAACGCGAGCCTTGATCGACGAAGCCCGGGCGGTATTCAAGGAACAGGGCTTGCACCGTTCTCAACTTCTCGAATTGGAGCATGACGCAGGCGTGGCGCTGTTTCCCTGGGTCGGTCAAAAGGCCCAGTCGACCCTTGCGATCTTGTTGCGGTCACAAGGGCTGCCAGCTTTGGCGATGCATGCTGCTCTGAGCATTCCCAACAAGACACCGACTGAATTGCGTGCAGCACTTGATCGTATCGCGAACGGAGACCACCCCGACCCCGAGGACCTAATACGATCCTTGCCGTCGCACCAATTCGACCGCTACGATTACTTGCTAAGCGCCTTTGCACGGCGCCAGAACTATATCTCGGCTCGCGTTGACATCTCGGGCGCAAAGGCGGCAGCTGAGGCCATCTTAGCCTAACGGTGCAGATATCCGGTGGCCCAGCACATAGAATTTCGCTCCGACTTTTTGTGATGTGATCTGAAGATCAGCCAACAGCGCTGAAAGCAATTTGTAGGTCTTTGTTGCGGACGCCGAACTGTCCGGATCATGGGCAACTTTGTTCTTTGCGTCCACCCAAACATCCTCGAGAATATGAGGTTGTGCCACCGCGAGGACTCGCTCCAACAATATGGGCGTACTCCTAAGCTGTTGAATGATTTGACCGCGAGCTTTGTCGACGTTGGCAGGACGCGCACCGTTCCACCATAGGTGTCTTGTCTTTCGTTCCTCTAATCCGTCAGCGAGAATGGCAGGATCAAGAAACCGGATATTCTTGGTCGCCTGCCCGACCACCTGTTCATAGGCTGAAACGCTGAGACCACGATTTGCTAGTTTCCGCCGTCGCAAGTCATGATTTAGCTTCTCTTCAGCGGAAAAGCTCACATGCGCGCCTTTGGCATGAACCAGCCATAGCTTGCGGCTTTGGGGGGCAAAATAAATGAAGTCGGCGATCTCGTTCGAACCATCGTCGCAGATGGTCCAGATTGGCTGGTTCACACCGATGAGCTTTGGCCCGATCTTGAGCAAATAGCAAAAGATGCTGTCCTGGTCTCCGATCTTTTCCAGAGCCGCGGTTTTGCCTGTGCCTTTGCTGTTAGGCTTGGTCGGCTTTTCTGCGGTGACGTCATATTCCGAGTGGCCGTGCCGGTAGGGTAACCATTTCCACCCATCGTCGAACAGTACGTCGGTATACTTCAGCTTGCTCAGGCGTCGGTCTACCAGAACATGGCTTGTGTCATACCAGATTGCCAAGCGGGACCCCAGCCGGCCATTTTCACACAGGCTCTCGAACAGTTCGAGGTCGGGATCCTCTTCGTCGACCAGTGTCTCGGTCTTTTCGACCTCAATCGAGATTTCACCATCGACACTGCGCGGTGTCACAGTCTGGCGCAATAAGTTACGGCCCTGCTTTATGACGAGGTAGGTCACCGACGCATTATCGGGCGCGCCGCTTTCAAACAGCACAGCTCCATCTTCGAACCACTGCCGTTCAAGTTCGCGGACATATTTCAGTTCATCACTGTCGTCTTCGTTGTCGGCCAGGTCCATCTGGGGACGGAAATCGACATCCATCGCCTGAGCAAGTTCATTGATGGCATCTTCGTCAATCGCGGTGGCCAACGATTTGTAGCCGGCTTGATTAAGGCCGCCTGTATCTATCGAAAGCGGACGCGCCTGAGTCTCGCGGACTGTGTCGAAGAACGCGCCAAGTTGACCGGCAAAATCGCGTAGAGTCTTGCCGCGTTTCGACCAAACCTGTTGGTTGCGCAGCGCGACACCAAGGAATGCCGGTTCCCTAGACCCCGAGACCGAGACCGCCGACTCGAGGCGAAAGGTCTGATCGTCGAAAGGATCGAACGCATCCTGAAGCTTGGGACCGGCCATCGCCTTCGTGTTGGCCTTGGTGTTAATCTCGCGATGGATTCCCGCAAGTGCCGCTTGTCGCGCGTTCCCATCGAGGCACACCGTCTCAAGTATCTTGCCGGGCAGACGCCGGACCAACGGTTTCTGCTGGTACAGATCGCCGATTTGCCCCCTCAGGAGGAAATCCGCGACTGTTTTGCGTACACCGCTATCGGTGCAGTGCAACGCCGCTTCCCCTTGGCCATCCGTAGTGTTCCGAAGACCGATGAGCAGCAGGTTCCAAGTGACTTGTTGGAACCGGTCCGAGAGGCTTTCGTGCCGTTTCCAGGCAACTTTGGCCTTTTCGATGGCTTCTTGCTGTTTCGGGTCAGTCACTTCCTCGGTCTGGGCAACGTTGGGTTGCGAGGGGGTGTCTAGAGGCGCGTCGGTTAGCCATGTAACTGTCCGCCGCACCGACCAAGCCGCGCCGACAACTGTCCAACCGGAGATCAAGGTTTCTTTGACCGGAAAGAACTCTTTCTCGTCGGTTCCCATCTTAAGTGCGCCGTTGCGCGAATCCCGCAAGACGAGTGTATCGAGATTGGTCCAGACGGATTCGAGAAAGAACTTCGAGTCCACGTCGTTCCGTAATTCGAAGGGTTGAAAGGATAGCATTGGGTTGAGGTCTGTAGCGCTCAAGCTGGCAGAGGTTTCGGTAAAATCTGAATTCACGCTTGCTTCCAATTCCTGGCGACTTGTACGTGTGATGATATCTAAAGAAAGG
>JBCBAO010000254.1:0-4030 GCA_038532405.1 Pseudomonadota bacterium
CAGCCGATCCCTAAGGCAGGTTTCCCATTGACCCACCAGACGAGCCCCCTAGGGTCCGGTTAAAATTGGGCCATGGAGTAGGTGCAAATGGGCTGGACGAAGATCACCTTATGGAAACGCGTCATGGCAGGCCTTGTGCTTGGCCTCGCCGCAGGCCTCGCGGTGCGCTATGGCATGGGCATCGAAGCAGGCACGGCCTTTGCCAATACCTGGTTCGACCCGTTTGGCGACGCTTTCATCAGTTTGATCAAAATGTTGGTCGTGCCGCTTATCTTCGTCACCCTGGTGTCGGGCGTTACCGCGATGGGAGACCCGTCACGGGTTGGATCCCTCGGCGCGCGAACGATCCTTCTCTACATGGCAACAACGGCGTTTGCCGTCACCCTTGGTCTTCTCATGGGAACGATTGTCCAGCCCGGTGCCGGCGTTGACCTTACAATCGCCGGTGAAAATGCGATCAGCGATGTCCAGGGCCGCGTCGCTGCCGGGGCAGAGGCAGCCAATGCAAGCCCCTTGCGAAAGCTCTTTGCCGTCATTCCGGACAATATCCTGATCGCGATGATTGACGGACCCACCGGCAATGTCCTCCAGATCATCTTCTTCGCCATCCTCTTTGGGATCAGTTGCCTCCTCGCCGGGGCGGCGGCCGAGCCGGTCGTCAAGGTCGTAGAGGCGGCCACGGAAGCCATGCTGAAAATGACCGTCATGGTCATGGAACTTGCCCCGTTCGGCGTCTTCTTCCTGATGGCCTGGGTCATGGCGACACGCGGGCTTGCTATTCTCGACAATCTCGCCTTGCTTGCCTTCGCCCTCTATCTTGCCTGTTTCCTGCACATGATTTTCGTCCAGGGGTTTGGCATCGTCAAAGGCTTGCTGCGTCTGCCGATGATCCGGTTTTTCCGTGGCATTCGCGACGCCCAGGTGGTGGCCTTCTCGACTGCGTCGAGCGCCGGAACCCTGCCGGTGACAATCACTAATGTGACAGAGAATTTGGGCGTCCGGAAAGCCGTTGCTTCGTCCGTTCTGCCCGTCGGCGCGACCATCAATATGGATGGCACGGCGATCTATCTCGGCATCGTCGCCCTCTTCGCTGCCCAGGCGATCGGGATTGAGTTGACCCTGGCCGACTATATTGCCGTTGCCTTTGCCGCGACCGCGACATCCATCGGGGCTGCGGCAATCCCAAGTGCGGGGCTTTTGCTCGCATTCGCCGTGCTCCAGGTGATCGGGGTGACAGAGGAGCAGGCCTTGCTGGTGATCGCCTTTATCTTCCCGTTCGACCGCCTGCTCGACATGATGCGAACCGTGGTAAACGTCACCGGCGATGCCGCCGTTGCAAGCGCCGTCGGCAAGTGGGAAGGGGAAATGGATGAGGAGATTTTCCGCGCCAAATCGACGATATAGAACCAATCGATTTTAAGGCTTTCCCTTAAGTCGCTCCCGGGCCATCTGCGCGATGAGAAGGGCTTCTGATTCCCGCGATGAGCCGGAGCGCCAAGACAGGCATATGGAACGCCCGACCTTTTCCCCCCGGAACTCTCTGAGGGTCACCCCCGTGCCGGCTGTTATATTGCTCCTCGCGGCAAGTTCCGGCACGAGGGAGATGCCAATGCCGCCCCCAACCATCTGGATCATGGTTTGAAGCGATGTGGCCGATAGGTCGTCCAACCGGTCAATGCCGGGCATGGAACAGACGGACAAGGCGTGCCCGCGCAGGCAGTGGCCTTCTTCCAATAACAGCATGGTTTCCCCCTCCAGATCGCGGGGGGTAACCGGCGGATTGTCGATAAAGCGGTGGCCCTGTGGCAGCGCCAGCAAAAAGGGATCGTCAGCAACGGTTTCCGTCTCTATGCCGGGCGTTGGCCATGGCAGCGCGATGATGGCCGCATCCAGGGTCCGGTTGCGAAGGCCATCGAGAAGATTGCCGGTTTTCTCTTCGCGCAGATAGAGCTTTAGGTCCGGATAGTCGGTTTGAAGCGCCGTCATCAGACCGGGCAACACAAATGGGGCGATCGTTGGAATGGCCCCCAGGCGAAAGGGTCCCGTTAGCGGCGCGGCTGCACCGCGCGTTACGGCGACCAGTTCTTCTGTTTCGGCAAGCACACGGCGCGCGCGCTCAACGGCTGCCTCGCCGGCTTTTGTCAGCCGGGTCCCCCGTGCGCCGCGTTCCACCAGGACCGCGCCGACGGTTGTCTCTACCTCCTTTATCGCCGCGGACAGGGTCGGCTGCGCGACGAGGCAGGCCTCGGCCGCCCGGGAAAACGATCCATGGTCGGCAAGGGCACACAGAAATTGAAGCTGGCGGAGGGTCGGCAGGTGTAGCATTGGCCCCTTTTGAGGGAGTAACGGGTTGTGTCAAGTTTCAATGATTCCGCGTGTGGCGAGTATCCGGGTGACATTTAAACGTTAGAATTGTATCGAGAGGGCGCTGCAACAAAAGCGAGACATTCATGTCAATTGAGTTGGCCGATCCTGGTTTGGAGAACGAATGGGTTCGGCTCGAAGTTTTTGGCGAAAGTGAAAAAGATGTCATCGCTCAATCCGGTGCCATTAAGGCCATGTGGGATTGGATGCCGGCCGTTCCCGGGCGGGGCACCAGTTTCGATGCCCAGTTCCAATTTGTTATCGACGAGCAAAAGGCCGGCCGCGTTATTCCGTTCTTTGCGTACCGGCAATCGGACGATTCTTTCGTCGGTGGTGTCTCCTTTTTCCAGCCAAGCCGAACCCATCGCCGGGTTCAGATCAGCCACACTTGGCTCGTGCCAGATCTGCGCGGCACCCATTTTTTTAGAGCCATGCAGCTTGCGCTGATCCATCGCGCTTATGCTTGGCGGGCCAAACGCATTTCTTGGGAGATCGACAAGAACAATACCGCCATGCAGCGGGCCCTCGAAAAAATGGGCGTCCAGAGTGAAGGTATCCTGCGGTCCGCGTCGCGTATGAATGATGGTCGCTGGGCCGATGTTGCGATCTATGCGGCGGTCCGCGAAGAAATCCCTGCTCTCATCGGTGCGATTGAGCAGGAACTTTGCGCCATGGATTGATTTTGCACCCATGGCGTGCTTTACGCAGCGCCGGTATATCAGCGCAATCGAGATGAGCGCGCTTTGACCAGCACATATTTCCAGATCGGAAATGGGAGGCTGGCGAAGTCCCCCGCCCGGCGAAGACTCGCTCGGCGGGGCACATTTGGTTTGCGCCTGGTCTTGTCGTGCGTGCCCCATGGAGGGACACTGCTGCAAGGATCAACCGTAGAGGAGAACACAGGATGTTCGACGCACTGACCGACCGCCTTGGCGGCATATTTGACGGGCTCACCGGTCGCGGTGCCCTGTCCGAAAAAGACGTCAGCGCGGCCCTGCGCGAAATCCGCGTTGCCCTCCTCGAAGCGGACGTTGCTCTGCCCGTGGTGAAAGACTTTATCGGCTCCATTAAGGAAAAGGCCGTAGGTGAAGATGTGATCCGCTCGGTCAAGCCTGGCCAGCAAGTGATCAAGATCGTCCACGATGGCCTGGTCGATATGCTCGGCGGGGAAGCGGCAGAAACCGGGCTGCGCGTCGACAGTCCACCGGCCGTGATCATGATGGCGGGCCTTCAGGGCTCCGGTAAAACAACCACCACCGGCAAGCTCGCCAAATTTCTCTCTGAAAAGCACCGGAAGAAAGTCCTCCTTGCCAGCCTCGATGTGCGGCGTCCCGCGGCCATGGAGCAGCTTGCCGTCCTCGCAGGGCAGCTTAGCGATCAGGTCACGGCCCTGCCCATTGTCGAGGGCCAGCTCCCGGCGGATATTGCCCGGCGCGCCCTTAAAGCGGCCGAGATCGGCGGGCATGATGTCCTGATCCTCGATACCGCCGGCCGGACCACCCTCGACGAGCAGATGATGGGCGAAGCGGCCGAGATTGCGGCCATCGCCACCCCATCCGAAACCCTCCTCGTCGCCGATGCCCTCACCGGCCAGGATGCCGTGGAGACAGCCGGCCGCTTCCATGAGCGCCTCTCCCTCACTGGTCTCATCCTCACCCGCATGGAC
>JBCBAO010000255.1:0-4025 GCA_038532405.1 Pseudomonadota bacterium
GCTTCGTCTTTCTTTGCGCCAAAACGTGGCTCCTCGCCCTTTATGAGACGGGAAATGTTCGCGCGGTGGGTCCAGAAAACCAATATGGACAAGGCCGCGAGCACCCCAACGGCAAAATCAGTCTCCCCCAACAAATAGGCCCCGGGGGGCACAGCGGCGGCGGCGCAAAGCGCAGCCAGGGACGAAATGCGAGAAATCGCGAAGACCCCCAGCCAAATTGGGCAGGCAATCAAAAAGCCCTGCCACGACGCAAAGGCGAGAAGGCCAGCATAGGTCGCAATTCCCTTGCCGCCCTTGAAGGCGAGCCAGATGGGAAAGCAGTGCCCGATAAACGCAAAAGCGCCCGCGAGCAGGCCAGCATGGCGGGCAAATATCAAGCTGAAGAGCAGAACCGCGAGGCCAGCCTTAAGGCTGTCGGCAAGCAGGGTCGCCAATGCCAGGTCTTTGCGCCCGGTGCGCAGCACATTGGTCGCCCCAATATTGCCCGAGCCTATGGCCCGGATGTCTCCAAGCCCAGCCATGCGCGCGATCACCAGGCCGAAGGGGATCGACCCAAACAGATACCCACCGACACATGATAGAATAATTGCAAGATAGTCCGGCATTGATAGCGGCTCGATCAACGTGATTTAAGGATTGAGTTTACGGCCTTGGCCAACCGTTCGGCAAGCGATCAGTCGGTGCCTACGAGCGCTTTTTGGTTGTTTTCCGTTGTTTTTTCGCCTCGGGTCAACCTGCTTGCTTGACCATTGTGGTCGCGCTGGCGCGCGCTGGTACGCTATCCAGAGCCGATCCAGAGCAAAACCTCCAGAGGAG
Source organism: Pseudomonadota bacterium (assembly GCA_038532405.1). GTDB lineage: Bacteria > Pseudomonadota > Alphaproteobacteria > Caulobacterales > Hyphomonadaceae > CALLCD01. The sequence continues at coordinate 817 of JBCBAO010000255.1, forward strand.
AGGGTCGTCTCTCAGTTTGGAATTGTGGAACGAACTAACGTTCTTCACCAAGAACTGCCCTTGGATCGCGATGGGCTAACGTCTTCTAATCGTCAGTCAGAGTCGTTGGGTTCCTTTATCGGGCCGGCCCTGCAATATTGCTGCGATGTCGAGTGAAGTCTCATTTTCCGGGAGTTCGTTTTGGATCTCCAACCGCATCGCAAGACACCTAGTAGAGTTTGCGATTGAGCAAGGCGCTGAACTAGCAAGCAACGACCTTGAAGCAGATGAAGCAAGAAAGCTATCGTCTTGGTATTCAAATGAGTACTGGAATGGGATGTTCATAAATCTGGACGCGTTGTTCCCGACAACTGCATCGCGGTCATTCTGGGCACGGGTATTTCAAGCTGCCTCTTCGACCGATTTCACAGAACAAGAACGGCTGGATAGAGCTCTCGAAATAGGAAACTGGTTGCATGCAGAACCGCCCCAGAAAGACACTTAGTGTCGTCAACGCCGCGGAAAGTGGACCAAACCCGAATTCACTTTTCTAACGGCAGCTTTTGGTCAGGGGGCGACCAAGCCAATTTACCCAATTTGGTGGCGCTCGAAATCTTGCTTTCATGAAACTCAAACTAGCGATAAAGAGAAGTATGCCGATTAATCCGCCCAGAACACCGCAGCAGAAGAAAGCTCTGAGCTACGCCAAAGACCGGCGGAACACTTATGGTGAGAACGATAAGGGGGCGCGCAAAGCAATCCCCAGGAGGAAAGCGGAGCTAAATCGAAAAGTCCGGAGGAAGGCGAACCAGAATTTGGGAACCGCCAAGTGCGCGACTGACGAAACCATCGAAGTAGTAGAAAGTTCGTTGAGGCACGATCTAGATCGCGTTGGAGGATGGGAAAAAAGTGCCGACACACCGCTAGGTGAGATCTTGGGCAAAACTGTTCGTCAGAAAAGAATCCGCTAGTTTCGTCATACAGTGTATTTGTAGTGCTGTTTTCGTCCGGTTTTGGTCAGGTGGGGCCGTCCAGTTTTCCGCGAGAGTGGCCTGATAAGTTCATTATTGCTTTCAATGATAACAAACCAAAACCAAGCTGGAGCGCAGCTCCAAGAATGCCAAAGGCAAATACTGATAAAAACACCACAAGTTTTGGGACATCCTCTATAACGAGATCAGGAACCTGCCAAAACACAAAGCTCAATAAGGTGCCGCCAGCCAATGTGCCCAGGCCATACATTCTCCACGTGTTCTTCTGATGAACAATGGTCTGAGCCGCGGTCCAACTTGCTATTAAGGAGATGTAGGTCGCTCCACCGATCAGCCCCGTAATGTTTGCTGAGTAAAAAGTGTCCGTCGCTTGGGTCGACAGAACCCAAAAGCATCCGAGAAAGATGCAGAAATAGAGTAGCAGCCACAGAGTAAAACGTAGCGTCGAGGATTTTAAGGTCGGCTGCATTGGTCAAACCCACCATGAATAAACTATGCAAGAAAGACCAGCATGCTGTGATGTCGCGTTCAAGCTTGCGGCTGCAATGCCGCCGAGAGCAGTCGTTAGAAATTGCCATGTATACGGCTAGAATGGGCCAATCACAGACGTTCATGCAAACCCACGGCCGCGCATTACCGTAGAATTTCAAACTTAGACACGACCAAGGAGAGAACATGGTGGTGCAAAATCAGCTTTCAGGCGATAAAAGTCTAATTTGGGGCGCGCAAACTGGGATCCCAGTTTAGACAATTTCAGCCCGCCGCAGCGCCTGAAACCAAACCCCAAACTATCGCCCCCTCAACACGTTATCCCACAGTCAGCGGGCCAATCGGCAGAATTGAGATCCGGGATCCTGTCGCAGCGGCCAAGGCGCCAGGGGCGCGCCGAATAAGGCAGTTGCTCGTAATGAAAGGCGACAACAGAGAACTGTCCTGATTGTCAGCCGGTAAGACGTGCAGCTGGCCGCCCAGGTCGAAATTTGCCCCGGCCCGAAGATAGGTTTCGCGGGGTCCATTGGCTGCAAGGTCGGTATCCAACACAGCTGTACATGTGTTGTAGGCCTGTTTGCCCATGATCAAGTGGCTCAAAAACAGGTGGGCACATACCAGCGCCGAGGCCGGGTTCCCTGGCAGTCCGAGGACGCGTTGCCCGCCGCGCTTTCCAAACCAGGTTGGCTTGCCGGGTTTCACGGCAATTTTGCTGAAGACGGGTTCAAAGCCGGCCGCCGAAAATGTGGCTTGCATATGGTCATGGTCACCCACGGACGCGCCGCCAACGGGGACAAGGATATCCATATCGCTCGCCCCGTCGATCTTTTCACGAATCGCAGCTGGCGAGTCCTCGGCGATCCCAAGATTGGCTGCCTGTCCTCCCCAGGCGTCTACAAGGGCGGCAATTGCCGATGCATTGGAGTTCACCACGTCACCCGGTTTCAGCGTTGAGCCGGGTGGCTTTAACTCGTTTCCGCTGGCAATCAGTCCAACGCTCGGGCGACGGGCGACCTCGATTTCGCCGATATTGGCCGAGGCAATCAGTCCAATATGCGCTGGTGTTAAATATGCGCCGGTCTGCAGCAGGGTTTGTCCGCGTTTGAAATCGAGCCCGGCCGTGCGGATATGCCGTTGCTTTGAATAGGCTTCGCGGCAGATGATGTCCTGTCCATCTCGCTCAATATCTTCTTGTATAACAATGTGGTCGGCACCGCCCGGCACCACGCCGCCTGTGAAAATTCGAACTGTTTGCCCAGCCTGTAGCTCTCCCTCAAAGGGTTGGCCAGCCGGTGCTTCGCCAATCACGGTCAACCGCGCGCCCGGCGTTCCGACATCGCCGAGCTTTACCGCATAGCCATCCATTGCCGAGACGTTTTCCCCCGGCCGGCTTAGCGGGGCAACGATCGATGCGGCGAGGGTGCGGCCTGCTGCCTCGGACACCTTGCACCGCTCGGTTCCGTTTGGCAGTCGGTTTGCCCCTATAAGTGCGAGGGCCTCATCAACCGAGATCATGGAGGATTGCCGCCCGGCTTGTGGTAATCGCCAGACTTTCCGCCGGTTTTTTCAAGCAGTTCAATGCTGCTAATCACCATGGATTTATCGGCGGACTTCAGCATGTCGTATAGGGTTAGACAGGCGACGGACACCGCGGTCAGTGCCTCCATCTCAACGCCTGTCTGCGCGGTTGTTTTCACGCTCGCCGTCACCACCAAGGCGGGTTTGTTTTCGTGGGGCTCGATTGCCACG
>JBCBAO010000256.1:0-4017 GCA_038532405.1 Pseudomonadota bacterium
TGCAATCGAAGGTCAGCGAAAGGTATTTGCCATGGGCAAGCCTCAACCAGTTGTTCGCGGATCGCGACGCTTTAATCTCGGGCTGCAGGGAGGAGGGTCCCATGGTGCGTTTACCTGGGGCGTGCTGGACCGCATTCTGGAAGACCCGCGCCTGATTATCGATTCCATCACGGGCGCGAGCGCTGGTGCCATGAATGCGGTTGTCGTCGCCCATGGTATCGCGACCGGGGGGCGGGAAGAAGCGCGGGCGGATCTCCGCAAATTTTGGACGAAAGTCGGCACCGCAGCCAAAACGAGCCCGATCCAGCGCAGTGCACTTGCCAAATGGCTTGGCGATTGGAGCCTCGACTGGTCACCAGGATATGCTGCATTTGATATCATGAGCCGGGTTGCAAGCCCCTACGATATCAACCCGACCGATATCAATCCTTTGCGCGATATCCTCTCAAGCGTTGTCAGCTTTGAGGCCGTCAGGGCTTGCGATCAAATCGGCCTTTATATTTCCGCCACCAATGTTGAAACCGGTCGTGTCGATGTTTTTGAACAAAAAGAGCTAACGGTTGACCACGTGCTCGCCTCGGCTTGTTTGCCAACCCTGTTCAAGGCTGTCGAGATCGAAGGCGTTCCGTATTGGGATGGCGGATATATGGGCAACCCTCCCCTCTTTCCCCTGTTCGACAATGCAGAAAGTGACGATGTCATTATCGTGCAGATAAATCCGCTCACCAAACCCGGCGCACCAAAGCGGGCACGTGATATCCTGAACAGGATTAACGAGATCACGTTTAATGCCTCGCTCCTGCGCGAATTACGCGCAATCGACTTCGTCACAAGGTTGCTCGATGATGGCCGCCTGGAAGGCACGGGCTATCGCCGCGTCCTCGTCCATATGATCGGAGATGAGGAAACGCTGGGCAATTTTGGCGCATCTTCGAAATTGAACGCGGAGCAGGCCTTTTTGGATCTGCTTTTTGAAAAAGGATATGCCGCTGCGGACAACTGGATTGCACGTCACCACAAGGATATCGGGCGAAGGTCGACGATAAATCTGCGCCGCATGTTTTCTGCCGGAGAGGACCCCCTCGGAATAGAGCGGATCAAGCGGCCCTCAAAATATCAAATGCCGGGCACAGGCAGCTAATCTTCACCTTGCCAATAGGTGCCGCGTCTGGCCAAGTGCGTCCTAAACCGGAAACAAGGATTGCGGGGCATGGCGCAGACACAAACCGATGTTTGGCACAAAGTAGCAGAGTTGGATGAAGTTCTGGATGGCCGCGTTAAGTCGGCATCTGCCGGCGGGAAAAACTTCGCACTTGTTCACTTCGATGGCCAATACGCGGCCATGGACAATCGGTGCCCGCACCAGGGCGGTCCCCTTGGAGAAGGCTCAATCGAAAAGGGAGAAAACGGCCAGTGCTGGTTGCGTTGCCCTTGGCACGGATGGGATTTTGATCCCCTCACCGGAAAACCGCCAGGCGGCCACGAAGATACCGGCCAGGACACATTCCCCGTCGAAGTGCGCGACGATGGTGTGTACATCGCCATACCCGCCGAACCGCCACGCACACGGACGATTTCAGACCTGATGGTGGAAACCATGGTCAATTGGGGTGTCGATACCGTTTTCGGCATGGTTGGACACTCCAATCTCGGCCTTGCAGATGCGATGCGGGTACAGGCGAGTGCGGGCAAGCTTCAGTATTTTGGCATTCGCCATGAAGGGGCCGCGGCCTTTGCCATTTCGGGATACGGCAAACTCACCGGCAAACCTGCCGCGGCACTGACCATTGCCGGCCCCGGCGCAACCAATCTCCTGACCGGGCTGTGGGATGCAAAAGTGGATGGGGCCCCCGCCCTCGCCCTGACCGGCCAGGTCCAGGAACAGGTGATCGGCGTCCACGCTTTTCAGGACATCGACCTGGAAGCGGCCTTCGAAGCCGTCGCCGACTTTTCCCAAACCGTGCACCCAAGTTCCGACCATGCACAATTGATGACCCAGGCGGTCAAATCGTCCCTGTTAAACCGAAATGTGTCCCACCTCGTTTTCCCGGACAATGTGCAACCCAAGCCGGCCATGGAAAACACCTCCCCCCAAACCCCAGAGGGAAGGCTGGCGGAGACCGCCTTTTATCCGCCGCCATCTGCCCTCTCCGAAGCCATCAAATTACTTAAATCCGCCAAGCGCCCAATGATTATTGTCGGCTATGGGGCGCTGAATGGCATGGAGCAAGTGATCCACCTCGCCGAGCAGATGGGTGCGCCCATCGCCACCACCTTCAAAGCAAAAGGCCAGATCGCAGACGCGCATCCACTGGCGGCAGGCGTAATGGGCCGCTCCGGAACACCCATTGCGAGCTGGTTTATGAACGAGGCGGATCTGCTCCTTGTCTTTGGAGCCTCCTTTTCGGACCATACCGGGATCTATGAGGGCGCGCCGACCATACAGGTCGACAAAGATCCAATGCGCCTCGCCAAGCGCCACCCCGTAACCGTCCCCGTCATGGGCGATGTCGGCGTCACCGCTGAGCTGTTGAGCCGGGATCTTTCCGAAGCAGGCGTATCCTACACGTCAGTGGCAGAAGAGATCGCAGAGCGTTGGGGGTATTGGCGCGCCGAAAAGCAAAAACGCATCGGCGAGGATCGCGGCAAAGGCCTGTCCGCAGCGGCGCTGTTCGACGCCCTCACACGACACGCGCCGGAAGATGCCATCCTCCCCGTAGATGTTGGCAACAACACATATTCCTTCGGGCGGTATTTCGAACCGACGGGCAAACAACGTGTACTGATGTCCGGTTATCTAGGCTCCATCGGGTTCGCCCTTCCGGCCGCATTGGGGGCCTGGGCGGCCACACAAACACAAGCAGCCTACAAAGGGCGCAAAGTCATCTCTATATCCGGAGACGGAGGATTTGGTCAGTATGCGATGGAATTTACCACCGCGGTGAAATACGGCATGGATATCTGCCATATCATGATGAACAATTCCGAGCTCGGAAAGATTTCAAAAGAACAACGCGGCGGTGAATTTCCGGTTTGGCAAACCGAACTCGTCAACCCGTCCTTTGCCGGTTTTGCAAGATCCTGCGGGGGTATGGGTCACCGAGTGAAAACACGCGATGAACTTGAAGCGGCGCTTGCAGAAGGCATCGCCCATGCCGGACCGGCCTTGATCGAGGTGCTGACGGACGCTGAACTCTATTGAGCCACGGCCCCGGCTACTCTTCGCCGAACAAGCCTGTTTGCGCGCCGCCCGGCACCGGCAGGCCCATCCGCTCATAGGCAAGCGGTGCCGCGACACGGCCACGCGGTGTCCGCGCGACATAGCCTTTCTGCATAAGGTATGGCTCGATCACTTCCTCAACCGCATCGCGCGCCTCGGAAAGCGCGGCTGCGAGCGTATCAGCGCCAACCGGCCCGCCAGCATAGGTCTTTACAAGGGCCTCCAGGTATCGACGGTCCAGGGCATCGAGCCCTTCTGCGTCGACTTCCAGACGCGCCAGTGCCTTCGCCGCGGCCCCACGATCGATCTTCGTTCCCTCAGCTTCGGCAAAATCCCGCACGCGGCGCATCAATCGGATAGCGATGCGCGGCGTGCCCCGGGCGCGGGATGCAATCTCCAATGCCCCCTCTTCGGTGATCGCAGCGCCAAGCTTTCGGCCCGCGGCAAAGACGATCCGCGACAGCTCATCCGGGGTATAGAATTCTAGTCGTATGGGGATGCCGAACCGGTCGCGCAAAGGCGTCGCCAACAGCCCGGCCCGCGTGGTCGCGCCAACGAGGGTAAAGGGGGCAAGCTCCAGCTGCATCGACCGCGCCGATGGCCCCTCCCCGATTATAATGTCGAGCTTATAATCTTCCATCGCAGGGTAGAGGATCTCTTCCACAGCGGCGGGCAAGCGGTGGATCTCATCGATGAACAGCACATCGTTTTCTTCAAGATTGGTCAGGATCGCAGCGAGGTCCCCGGCCTTTGCAATCACGGGGCCCGACGTCGCGCGGAAACCGACCCCCGCTTCA
>JBCBAO010000257.1:0-3999 GCA_038532405.1 Pseudomonadota bacterium
CCATTCTCGCCGCCGCACCATGCCGACTAATTGGCATTGACCGGGATATTACGGCGATTGAGCGGGCCGAGCGGGAAGCGGAAAGTGAGGCTCGTCTCGTGCCGGTGCTTGGCCGGTTTGGCGACCTGGATGAGCTTGCGACGGCGGCAGGGTTTCCGGCGGTTGATGGCATCGTTTTGGACCTCGGCGTATCGTCTTTCCAAATTGATCAGGCCGCACGGGGGTTTTCATTTCTTCGCGACGGCCCTTTAGATATGCGTATGGGGGCCGCCGGTCCGCGGGCGGCCGATGTTGTCAATGGGCTCGGCGAGCGTGGCCTGGCCGATATCATTTACAGGCTGGGCGAAGAGCGCCAGGCGCGCCGGATTGCCCGTCGTATCGTGGAGCGCCGGGCCACTCGCCCCTTTGAGGCTACCCTCGATTTGGCAGAAACTATTGAGGCTGCCCTCGGTGGGCGCCGGGGGGCAAAGACCCATCCAGCAACCAAGACATTCCAGGCCATCCGGATGTTCATCAATGATGAACTTGGCGAGCTTGGCCGTGCCCTCGTTGCTGCTGAGCGTCTTCTGCGGGCAGGCGGGCGGCTTGTGATCGTAACGTTTCACTCACTTGAAGATCGTATCGTTAAGGCGTTCCTGAGGGATCGGTCTGGCCAGGCTCGCGGTGGGTCTCGCCATGCGCCGGAGCTGCCAAAGGGGGCTGAGCCAAGTTTTCAGCCGATAAGCCGGAAAGCTGTGGCGGTGAGTTTGGAGGAAGCGCTGGCCAATCCGCGTGCACGGTCTTCCAAATTAAGGGCTGCAGTGCGCACCGATGCGCCGGCCTGGGGCGGAAACGGATGGGCTGGCCTTGACCTGCCATCCTTAGAGGAAGTGGAGACAGCAGAATGAGCCGAAACGCATTCATTTTTGGATTGCTGGTGGCGATGCTTCTGGTCGTTGGGCTTTATCGTGCAAAGGATGGGGCGCGGGAATCGAGTGTCGAGATTGTTCGTCTGGAGGCAGAGATCGCCGACGCTTATCGCGAGAAAGCGCTCCTGGAGGCCGAGCTTGCCCATCTAAGCCGGCGGGAATGGATCGAGGAATATGCCCGTAAAGAGCTTGGTATGGGGCCGGCGCGGGCCAATCAATTTGCGACTGAGTTCAATCTCGACGTTCTTGTGGGAGAGCCCAGCGAGGTGTCTCGACCATAATGCTGGGCGGACCTGGACATAAGACCCTTGTGGGGATGACGCGAACAAGGCTCGTTATGTTGAGCCTGGCGGTCGTCTTTTCCTGCCTTGGTTTGCGCGGCGCATTTGTCGCCATGCGTGGGGTCGCGCCGGAAACGGGGATTGCGCGGCTTGGTCCTGAGGTGACGCGCCGGGCTGACATTGTCGATCGGAACGGAGAATTGCTTGCCACATCGGTGACGGTTTACTCGCTCTTTGCTGACCCGCGGGCCATCTGGAACGCCGATGACGTTGTGGATGGCCTTCTAACAGTTTTTCCGGATCTGGATCGTGGGCGAATATCGGCACGTTTGGAGGACCGAGACCGCGCTTTTGTTTGGGTGCGCCGGGGGCTGACGCCTCGCCAGCGACAGGCTGTCTTCGATCTGGGATTGGAGGGCCTTGGGTTCCGTGCCGAAAGCCACCGGGCCTACCCGCGGGGAACCCAGGCGGGACATGTGCTCGGCCATACCGATATTGACGGTGTCGGCCGCATGGGCGTCGAGCGGGCGATGGATGGCGTATTGGCCGAAGGGGGTGAGGCTTTGCGCCTGACCTTGGATTCGGGTGTTCAGTTTGCCCTTGAATCCGAACTTTCCCAGGCTGCGATGCGCCACGACGCCGTCGGTGCCGCGGGGATTGTGATCGATGTGGCAAGCGGCGAAGTTCGCGCCATGGCGAGTTGGCCGGCTTTTGATCCCAATCGCCCTGCCATGGCGAGCGATACCGAGCGTCTGAACCGAGCGTCTGGCGCTGTTTATGAACTTGGGTCCGTGTTTAAGCCGCTTACGGTGGCGTCGGCCCTAGAGGCCGGCATGGTGCACCCCGCCGATACGTTTGATTTGCGCACGCCACTTGTTGTCGAAGGTAAAGCGATCACCGACACCCATGCCCTGTCGGCAATTGCCAGCGTAACTGAGATCCTCGCGGAGAGCTCCAATATTGGAACCGTTCAGATTGCCCAGAAAACTGGTCCTCGACGGTTGCAGAGCTTTTTTGCCAGCCTTGGGCTAACCACGCGCGCGCCGATTGAGATTGCGCCATCTGCAGCCCCGATTGCCCCGCAAATATGGGGCGATCTGTCGACGGCCACGATCAGCTACGGCCATGGCATTGCCGTTACACCCCTGGCATTTGCCCATGCCATGACCGCGCTCGCAAATGGGGGTGAACAGCCTGTCTTGTCCCTCATTGCGGAAACAGAAAAGGCGGATCCCGCGCGTGTTATGTCGGCACCCACTGCACGTGTGGTCACTCAAATGCTGCGATCTGCTGTTCTTGAGGGGACTGGCCTGCGGGCAGATGTCGCCGGCTACCGTGTCGCCGGAAAAACCGGCACGGCGGAGAAACCAGTTCCGGGGGGATACGCCGCGGACCGCAATATAACGAGCTTTGCCGCGCTCTTTCCTGCTCACAGCCCTGAATATGTCGTATTGATCGTCCTCGATGACGCGCGGGCGTTGGAGGGCGAAGGTGCGACGGCGGCCTGGACAGCGGCTCCGGCAGCCGGGCGTGTTATCGAGCGGATTGCGCCGCTACTCGGGGTCGCGCCCAGGCTTGAGGATGTTGAGGATATGCCGCGCGCCTCCCTAGACCGGAGAGCGCTATGAAGCTCAGAGATTTGTTTGAAACAGTTCCTGGAATGCAGGGCGATTTAGAGGTCAACGGGCTCACCGCGGATAGCCGGGGGGTTAAGTCCGGATTTGTGTTTGCGGCCCTGCAAGGTGTTGTCGCTGACGGGCGCAATTTTATCCCGCAAGCTGAGGCGGCCGGCGCCGTGGCTGTTTTGGGGACTGATTTGCCGGCACTCAAAAGCGCCGTTCCGTTGGAGGTTGCCGAGCCACGCCTGGCCCTTGCGCAAGCGGCTGCTCGCTTTTATCCGCGCCAGCCCGAGACCATGGTGGCGATCACCGGAACGAATGGCAAAAGTTCTACGGTCGATTTCCTGCGGCAACTTTGGGCCCATGACGGGCTCAAGGCTGCAAGCATGGGGACGCTCGGGGCCGTTGGGCCGGACGGCGCAATCGACCTTGGTCATACGACGCCCGATCCCGTTGCGATCCATCAAACCCTGCAATCCCTTGCCGATGGCGGTGTCACCCATGCGGCAATGGAAGCGTCCTCCCACGGATTGGCGCAGTATAGACTGGATGGGGTGCGCCTGCGGGCGGCCGCCTTCACCAATCTGACCCAGGATCATCTCGACTACCATCCAACATTCGATGCGTATCGCGAAGCCAAGCTTCGTCTGTTTGCGGATTTAATGCCGGAGGGTGGGCCGGTGGTGATCAATGCCGATAGTCCTGAACGGGCCGCATTTGAGGATGTCGCCCGCCGCAAGCAGCTGCCGATTGTTTCGGTCGGCTGGCGCGGGGATGATCTAAAGATCATGGAGCTCATGCCGCGGGCTATTGGGCAGACTTTGTTCTTGAAATGGCGCGGCGTGGAAGCGGAACTGGATTTGCCATTAATTGGTGAATTCCAGGCTTTGAATGCCTTGACCGCTGCCGGGTTGGCCCTGGCGCTTGGCGCTGACTTTGAGGGCGTTTGTGCGGGTATGGCATCTCTGCAACCCGTTAAGGGGCGGATGGAATTCGTTGGTGAAACCGAAGCTGGTGCGGGCGTTTTTGTCGACTATGCCCACACGCCCGATGGGCTGGACACATTGCTTCGCGCAGCTCGTCCGCATACGGCGGGCCGTTTGATCTTGGTGTTTGGTGCCGGGGGCGACCGCGATACGACCAAGCGGCCGCTCATGTCAGCATGGCGCGCCGCCACCTCGCCCATGAGCG
>JBCBAO010000258.1:0-3984 GCA_038532405.1 Pseudomonadota bacterium
CCGACCATCGACAGTGTTGCCGCGCGGCCGACGCCCGTTGCGCCCGCCCTGGACTGGCTGCCCTGGTAGCAGCCCATCAGTGCGATTACGGCCCCGAAAACCGCTGATTTGATGAGGCCAGCCGCCACGTCATCTGCCTCCAGAAATGCGATTGTGTTTCGCAGATAAACAGTAGAATCAAACCCCAGGCTGCCAACGCTTACGAGCCAACCGCCCGCAACACCGATAATGTCTGCAACGGCCACAAGCAGTGGCAGGGTCACAATCGCGGCAATCAGACGCGGCGCATAAAGATACCGGTTGGGGCTCGCCGAAAGGGTCGTCAGGGCATCGATCTGCTCGGTGACTTTCATTGCCCCAACTTCGGCGGCAATGCCGGCCGACACTCTACCCGCTAGCATGAGGCCAGTGATCACGGGGCCGAGTTCCCGCGTAATGCCTAGAACGACGATATTGGGCACGAACTGCTCAGCATTGAACCGTGCGCCGCCGGTGTAGATGTTGAGGGCGAGGGCCGCGCCGATAAACACAGCTGACAGGCCAACCACGGGAAGGGAGTAGTACCCAATCCGGATCATTTGCCGCCAGATTTCGCCGGGATACCAGCGCGGGCTAAGCGCTGCGCCCAACACCGCACCGCAAAAGGCGGCCAGACGGCCGATTTCGCGGAGGGTGCCAATAACGCCTGCGCCAATCCATTGAAAGGGCCTGGCGACCAGTATTGGAGCGTTTTCTGTTTCAGCCATTCCAGATGCGCTCCACACGTGGCCCAAGCCCCGTTAGCAATTCATATCCAAGCGTTCGCGCCTCGCAGGCCTGGGCCTCCAATTGTGCGTTCGCGCCAATGAACTCCACCATCATGCCTGGCGCAACCGGGCAGGTGAGATCTGTAACGTCGAGGGTCGTGAGATCCATGGACACCCGGCCAACAACTTTACAGCGCTGCCCGCCAATATATGCGAAGCCGTGATTGGATGCCGCGCGGGGAAATCCGTCTGCATAGCCGATTGCAACCGTTGCCAGCCGGTGGATGCGGCCAAAACGTCGTGTCGCGCCATATCCGGTGCTGGATCCTTTTGGAGCCATGAAGACCGAGAGGATTGGAGCTTCGAGCGTGAGCGCCGGGACGACTTGCGGACCACCCGCCGGCATTGGCACGCCGCCTCCGAACAAGGCGATGCCGGGCCGCGACAAATCGAAGGCATAGGCACCACCGTCCAGGGCGAGCCCTGCTGAGTTCGCTAAGGATTTACGGGCCTCCGGCCAGTGGGCCGACAGTTCAATGAAGGCTGTACGTTGTTCCGCATTAAGGCGCGTATCCGGCTCATCTGCACAGGCCAGATGCGACATGACGATGCCGACTGAAGACCCGTCCAGCATTTCTTTAACCGCGGGGAGGTCCTCAGGGCGCAGGCCAAGCCGGTTCATACCGGTATCGAAGTGGAGTACGGCTGGCCCTGTTTCCCCAAGTCCTTGCATGCGCCAACCGCGCAATTGGTGCAGCGTGTTGATGATCGGGGTCAGCCGATGGGTTTTCGCCAGATCTGCTTTTTGATCTGGGATACCGTTGAAAACGAGGATTTCGGGGGCACTGCCCACGGCTTTGCGCACGTCTATCGCTTCTTCCGTCGTGGCCGTAAAAAAGGTCTCACATCCTGCCTTGGCCAGGATTTGGCTGACCTGGCGTGCGCCGTGGCCGTAGGCGTTGGCTTTGACAACGGCCCCGGCCTTGCCAGGCGCGCTGAGCTTACCGAGGGCTTGCCAGTTCGAGAGGATGGCCGAAAGATCTATTTTGGCGAGCGGATGGGTGTGCATGCCCAACCGAATAAGCGGTTTCAGGGCAGCTGTCAGCCTAGAAATCGGCTCCATCTGTGTCGCGATCCAGATTGCCAAACCGCGTAATATTGGCATCGAACGCCAGGACAACCTTACCGATCGGACCATGGCGCTGTTTTCCGATGATCACTTCGGCCGTCCCATATACATTGTCCATTTGGTCCCGCCAACGCTGCCATTTCTCGGCTGATTGGGGGTCATTCGGGTCGTTTTGTGGCTCCGTCCGCTCCAGATAATAGCTTTCACGATAGACGAAAGCGACGACATCGGCATCCTGCTCAATCGATCCGGATTCCCGCAGATCCGACAATTGTGGGCGTTTGTCATCGCGCTGCTCCACCTGGCGAGACAATTGTGAAAGGGCAAGTATCGGAACATTCAACTCCTTCGCCAGGGTTTTCAGCCCCATGGAAATCTCCGTAATTTCCTGGACGCGGTTGCCTTGGGATTTGCCTGATCCGACCAGGAGCTGAAGATAGTCAAGCACGATCAGGTCCAGACCGACGGACCGCTGCAGACGGCGCGCGCGGGCAGCCACTTGGCTAATGGATAAGCCGCCCTGGTCGTCAATATAGAGCGGCAGATTTTGGAGTTCCTCGGTGGCCTCCCGCAGCTTTTCAAAATCGTGCTTGTCGAGGTCGCCCTGGCGAATGCGGTGGGACATGATGCCCGTTCGCTCCGCAAGGATCCGCGTGGCGAGCTGTTCTCGCGACATCTCCAAGGAGAAGAAACCAACAACCGCGCCCTCAACTGTTTTCTTTGAGCCGTCCTCTAGGGTTTCCCTTCGGCACGCGGCGGCGGCATTATAGGCGATGTTCGTCGCAAGGGATGTCTTCCCCATGGAGGGACGCCCGGCGAGGATCAAAAGGTCTGAGTGATGCAGGCCACAAAGCTTGTGGTCAAGCTCGTCGAGATGCGTGGCGATGCCGGCAATTTTCCCATCCCGCTGGAACGCCGCTTCAGCCATTTGAAGAGATTCGACGATTGCTTCGCCAAAGGCTGAAAATCCGCGCCCGGTTGAACCACGCTCGGCAAGATCGAACAGGCTGCGTTCGGCAAGCTCGATCTGGCGGCTGCCATCCTCACCGGGCTCCGGTGTGAGGGCTTTTGCCTGCATGGTGGAGCCGACGGCAATGAGTTCCCGCCGGACGGCAAGATCACGGATCATCCGAGCATAGTCCTGGATCTCCGGACCGAAGGCTGCGCTGTCCAACAACTCGGCCAGATAGGCCGCACCGCCGATTTCGGTAAGTTTGTCGGTTTTTTCGAACTGTTCCCGAAGGGTTACCCCATCGGCAACCCGGCCATTCTGGATCATGCCTTGCGCCGTCTCGTAGACGTCCTGGTGCGCCGGGGCATAAAAGTCGGTCGGGCGAAGAATGTCAGCAACGCGCTGAAACGCATTATTGTCGAAAAGTATTGCTCCCAGGACAGCTGCTTCGGCCGCCAGATTGTTTGGCGGAACGAGGGATGTGTCTCGGGTCGGTAAGGTATCGTCTAGAGCCATGGGGCCGTGACATAGCCCAATCATTTTGCAGCGTCGCGGCTTGACTTTCACAGTTCCACAGACGCTGGCGAAATTGTGGAAAACCGAGCAGCTTCAAACAAAAAAGCCGCCCCAGATGTTAGGGCGGCTCTTAAATGATAGTCTGTAGGCTGATTTTAAGCGTCTTCGTCTGGCATCATTTGGTCGGCCATTTCAGCGGCGGCCTCGGCAAGCTCGTCTGCCTGCTGGCTGGCCTGGGCCTGTTGCTCGGCAGCCAGGGCCTCAATGATGTTTTCACCGGCTGCTTGGCGTTCGGCTTCATCTTCCGAGCGCGCCACATTTACAGAGATTGTAACTTCAACTTCGGCATGTAGACGGATGCGCACATCGTGCAGGCCGATGGTTTTAATCGGTGCATTGAGGCGCACCTGAGACTTGGCAACTTTCTGGCCAGCCTCAGTCGCTGCTTCCGCAACATCGCGGCCTGAAACGGATCCATAGAGTTGGCCTGTGTCGCCCGCTTGGCGGATGAGCACGAGCCTCGTGCCCTCAAGTGAGGCGCTGCTTGCTTCGGCTGTTGCTTTGGCTTCGGCATTGCGGGCCACGATCGCTTCGCGCTCGTGTTCAAAACGCGCGCGGTTGGCATCCGTTGCGAGCAGGGC